>CALMIT010000660.1 GCA_937864255.1 uncultured Saprospiraceae bacterium | reverse complement strand
TTCGACTGCGTGATAAATTTCGTCGGGCAGCGATTGACGTAAACGCCTTTTTATTGAACTGAAACCTGCAATTGTGCCGTTGTGCATCCACAAAAAACGACCATTTCGAAACGGATGACAATTTGCTTCTGATACCCGCATCCCCGGGGACGCTGCTCGGACATGGGCAAAAAAACACTTTGAGTGAATATGGTTCGCCAAATTCGTTAAATTACGGTTACTCCACGCCGGAGTAATGCTCGTAAAAACGGACGGCACTGCGGCGATTTCCGGCGCATACCACCCAACTCCAAAACCGTCGCCGTTGAGTGGTTCGGAGCGTTCCTTTGATTTAAAACTTTGCCTGATCAAAGAATTGACGGGGCGCGAAATTAAGTCCGCGAGCAGAATTTCGCTTCCCAGGTATCCTACAAATCTACACATCGCCGTTTTCCTCCAAACCTTTTTCACCGGACGAGTGTAACGGCTTCACATAATCCTGAGGATACCGCTGAAACTCAGCCAAACAGCTTTCCGAGCAAAAAAAGTATGCTTCGCCTTCAAAAATCAAAGAATGATTGGCGACATTTTCGTTGATTTCCATTTTGCAAACCAAGTCTATTTTCATTTTTTGAACTCCTGACCCTTGTGGTCCGTCAGCTATAAAGACCTTCTTAAGCGAGAATCTTGCACTTTGCTAAAAAGCAATCCGCAAGCCAAAACTTCCGAGGGCGAAAATCTGACGGAGGAAGGTTGTCAACGCTGAACAATTTGGATGTTTTCCGTTGAATTTGATCTCGTGGATTGGGTCCAATATGTGTGATTTGACAGAGCAAGTTGTGTGATTTTCCCGACTGTTTACAGAAAAATACAACTCTTGTTGGCTTGCTGGCTTGTTTTGCATAAGGCACGTAAGTTGCACTTATTACTGCCGAGAGTTGCAAGATCGACGGACGAATCATTGGAATTAGCTGTTTGAATTGCCGATTGGAGCTTTCGAGAAGGCGGAAAATAAAGAATGTCGGTTTGCGAAGTTTAATGAAGAGTTCCAGATAATCGAGTTGGCGTCACCATGCGGTTGAGGTCATTGTGACTACAAACAAAGGGTCACGCACGTGATTTTGCATAGCACGAAAGAACGTGAAAACAGAATTCAAATTACATTGAAACCGGTAAAAATGAAAGGGTCTTAATTATGAACGAAAACATAGCACATTCCGGAGCCTGGGCCATCGCCCTGATCGTAATCGTGATTGTCTCTTGGCTTTTATACCGTTATCTGGCACCTAAATCATGGCGGGAGTGGGCAAGTGCCGGCGTTATTCAAGCGTTCATCATCGCCCTTTATGCGGAAATGTACGGATTTCCGCTGACCATCTATTTAATCGTCCGGTTTTTTGGCATTGGTCAGACCGATCTCAACGCCAACCTGTGGTCCACTCTTTTGGGCTATGGCGAGACAGGAATGATGATTTCGATGATCCTCGGCTACACCCTGGTTTTCGCCGGGCTTGGCATATTTATGGAGGGGTGGCGCGAACTTCATCGCGCCAGACAGGAAAACAGGCT
>CALMIT010000659.1 GCA_937864255.1 uncultured Saprospiraceae bacterium | reverse complement strand
GGTTTTGATTTGCAAACGTACAGATAGGGCGAGCCAGAAAACACTGATTGACAAAAATATTGTAGGCAATGAAAGAATTTTAATGGAACATCTTCGTTTGTGTTTCGTTTTTGCAAAAAGCATTTTCATCATCTTTTAAAAAATTTAATCTCAATGAAAAGATTTTTGATTTTACCTATTGCGACCATTTTAATACTAACCAATATTCAGGCGCAAAAACTTAAAACCACCATTGACTCGCTGAGCTACGGGATGGGCATCCTGATAGCCGGCAGCATGAAACAGCAGGGCATCGAAGAAGTCAACAGCGAACTGGTTGCCAAAGCCATTGACGATATTTTTAAAAATCGCGAATTGCTGATTGACCAATCAGCCGCCTCGCAGGCAACGGGTAGATTTATGAACGACCAGAAAAAGAAAAAAGAGCAGCTTAACAAGGAAGCCGGCATGAAATTTTTGGCAGAAAATGCAAAACGTGAAGGCGTCAAAACACTGCCGAGCGGAATGCAATACGAAGTCATAAAAGAAGGCGACGGCGACATTCCGACACTCAACGATTACGTCACTACGCATTATCATGGCACCTTGATTGACGGCACTGTTTTCGACAGTTCCTACGAGCGGGGCGAACCGGCTACATTCCCGGTTTCGGGCGTTATAAAAGGCTGGACAGAGGCGTTGCAAATGATGAAAGTAGGTTCAAAATGGAAATTGTACATACCTTCCGAACTCGCCTACGGCGAGCGACAGGCGAGTCCAAAAATCGCTCCGAATTCCACGCTTGTTTTTGAAGTGGAATTACTGGAAATCAAAAAACAATAGACCAGGTTTTATTTTTTTCAAAGACCTCCGCCGGAATTCCGGCGGAGGTCTTTGATTTTCGGTAAATGCGATTAGTGCAAGGTGAAAAAACTTTTATTTTTACCCGTTATTAAAAAAAACAAAATCATGTACGAACAGGTAAAATTAGATTTTGAAAAAGAAATACAGGAAATAAAAGACGCCGGTCTTTATAAAAAAGAACGCGTAATCACCACGCCTCAAAGCGCACATATCAGCGCCATACCCGGCGGCGAGGTTTTAAATTTTTGCGCCAATAATTATCTCGGTCTCAGCTCGCACCCGGAAGTTATCAGTGCCGCAAAATCAGCGATAGATTCTCACGGCTACGGTATGTCGTCGGTTCGCTTCATTTGCGGAACACAGGATATTCACAAAGAACTGGAGCAAAAAACCGCGGAATTTTTGGGCATGGAGGACACCATTTTGTATGCCGCCGCTTTTGACGCCAACGGTGGACTTTTCGAGCCTCTGCTCAACGAGCAAGACGCCATTATTTCCGACGAACTCAATCACGCTTCCATCATAGACGGAGTAAGACTTTGCAAAGCCCAGCGCTTTCGGTACAAGCATAATGACATGAATGATTTGGAAGAAAAACTCAAAGAAGCGCAAAGCGCACGCCGCAGACTGATTTTTACAGACGGCGTCTTTTCCATGGACGGCACCATCGCGCAACTGGACAAAATATGCGCCCTTGCAGAAAAATACCAGGCGATGGTAGGTATTGACGAGTGTCACTCGACCGGATTTATGGGCAAAACGGGACGCGGCACACATGAGTATCGCGGCGTAATGGATAAAATAGACATTATCACAGGTACTTATGGCAAAGCTCTGGGCGGCGCATCGGGCGGTTTCACTTCCGCCAAAAAAGAAATTGTGGAATTGTTGCGTCAGCGCTCCCGGCCATATCTGTTTTCCAACACCCTCGCGCCTTCCATTGTGGGCGGTTCGTTAAAAGTGCTGGAGTTGTTGTCAGGTTCTACCGCGTTGCGCGACAAGCTGGAAAGCAACACGCGGTTTTTCAGAGAAAACATGACTGCCGCCGGTTTTGACATTCTTCCCGGCGAGCACCCGATTGTGCCGATTATGCTATATGAAGCAGTTTTGGCACAGCAGTTTGCCGCAGCTTTACTGAATGAAGGCATTTATGTCGTCGGATTTTTCTACCCGGTGGTACCTAAAGGCAAGGCACGTATCCGTGTACAAATATCCGCCGGACATGACAAGGCTGATCTTGAAAAAGCAATCGCGGCATTTACCAAAGTGGGAAAAGAACTGGGCGTGCTTGCCTGAAAAAATATTTTCAGAAAAATAAAAGCGGTTGCTCAAAATTGAAAAATTATCTATGTTTGCCCCGCTTTCGAAAAAAGCACCGAAGCATCACTGCCGAAGTGGCGGAACTGGTAGACGCGCTGGACTCAAAATCCAGTGTTAGCAATAACGTGAGGGTTCGAGTCCCTCCTTCGGTACAAAGCCCTGGAGCGTTTGCTTCAGGGTTTTTTTATTTAAAAACAAGTGATTTTTCTTTATTCAAAAAATACAAAAGCGCGGCAGGAATTAGAAAATGCGGAAAGCGGTAAACCGTCTCCGGCATCCACTGGTGCAAACTTTCCAGCCAAAATTCGGGATAAAAATTTGCCCAGACCCGCGCAATGCTGGTCATAAATCCCCAAAATACTGCATACAAAAGCGCCACCCTGCCGATACGCCCGGGCAAGAAAATCAGAACGCTGATCAGGAAATCCATAAATGCCGCAAGTGCAAGGAAGTTTTTGGCGGTGGCATCGCCGACATGCAAAATACTGATGACCATTTGGACAAAATTTCCCGGAATAGGGTAATAGCCGACTGCATACAAACCGTGGCAGGTAAATGTAAATGCAATCGCAATTTTCATAGGCAGTATAAGCCGCGAACGCTTGCCAGGATTTTTTAAAATATAAAAAAGGAAAACAGGAGCGGAAAATTGAAGCGTATATTCCAAAAATTGTCCGAGACTGTAAAAACTGACTTTCATATAACAAATCGCCAAAAACATTAAAGCCAGCGAGCCGGCAGGAAGTAACCAACGCAGAGCCTCAGGTAGTTTTCTGGCAAAAATCGCCGCCACAGCGCAGACAAAATAAAACACTCCGAAACCTTTGATCATGCCCTGAATAAAATTATCCACCCGCGGGCTGCTCACATATTCATCCCAGGTCATGCCGAGCAAAAACGAAACCGGCTGCCGCATCCAGGCTTCTTCCCAAAGCACCGTGCGGAAGGGTGCATCCCAAAACCAATGCTGCCAGGCACGACCTAAAAGAACACAAACTGTAGCTAATTGTATCAATAAGAAAAAAAAATCCTGATTTTTGCGCACTTTTTAAGATTTAGCCCCGCCAGTTGCGGGCAGATAGATTGACAGAATTTTAAAAAAGACTTTCGGCTTTTTACAAAAGATTTAAACTTTTTTTGATGCCTTTTCTCATTATCTACGTAACACACCCCGATGAAACGACCGCCAAAGATATTTCCGATATGTTGTTGACAAAAAAACTTGTCGCCTGCGCCAACATTTTTCCAATAAAAAGTGCTTACTGGTGGGATGCCGCCATCCAACACGAAAATGAATACGTAAGCATTTTAAAAACAAGTACTGAAAAATGGACGGCGGTAAAAACCGAAATCGAAAGCCTGCATCCTTATCAAACGCCCTGCATCGTCAGGTGGGAGGCAAGCGCAAATGAAAAGTACGAAAACTGGATACACGAATCTGTAAACCCATAAAATTCAAAATTGAATCATGCTTACGCTCTCTAATATATTTTTAAAATACGGCGACCGCGTTTTAATGGATGAAGCGACGACGGCTTTTGCCGAAAAAGACAGAGTGGGTCTGGTCGGCAGAAACGGCGCCGGCAAATCAACACTTTTGAAAATAATTGCCGGAACCATTCAACCCGACTCAGGAAAAGTGGATCGGCCTTCGTCCA
>CALMIT010000658.1 GCA_937864255.1 uncultured Saprospiraceae bacterium | reverse complement strand
TTTCCGCCGGTGATTATGTTCTGACAGTTACGGACAATAATATGTGCGTAGATTCTTTCGCATTCAGGATCAATTCGCCCAATCCGCCTGTAATTACAAGTTTGGAAAATGATACTTTGCCTTGCGCTGTCGGCTCTACGGGAGCTTTGACAGTTGTGGCGGTAAGCAGCGGCTCGCCTATTACCAATTATACCTGGTCAAACGGCGACAGCGGTCCCAACACCCGCACGGTTTCCAGTCTCAGTCCCGGTACTTACTATGTTACGGTCACTGCACAGGATGGCTGTACTGCAATTGATTCGGCTTTGGTTGTAGCGCCGGCGGCTATTGCAATTACAGATACAATTATTACGGGGCCTACTTGTCCGGGTGATCAAAACGGCTCCATAATTATTTTTATAAACGGCGGTACCACGCCTTATGCCATCACCTGGAGCGACGCCCCCGCCTCTCCGGGGCAGCCTGTAAAAGCAGGATTGAGCGCGGGGACTTATACGGTGACTGTGACGGATGCAAACAATTGCCCGGCCGTCATCCAGACTTACGTAATCAATGATCCGCCGACGATAGATGTTGATGTGCTGGTCACCGACTCGGTAAGCTGTTTCCAAAATAGTTGCGACGGAGGGGCCACCGCCTCGGCGGTTTACAGCAACGGAGCCGCCGGCAGTTTCAATTTTATTTGGTCGTCGGGCGAATCGGATATGAGCACTACGTCAAGTATGGCTATGCAACTTTGCCAGGGCATACAAACAGTTACGGTAAATGACGGAAGTTGTGGCGTGATAGTTCCTGTAAATGTTCCTTCGCGACCGGCTATACAAGCTGCTCTGAATGTAACTTCTGTGAGTTGTTTCGGACTGAGCGACGGCTCAGCGACCGTGGTTGCGTCAGGTGGTTCGGGGTCTTTTAGCTATATGTGGAGCAATACTGCAAGCGGCCCAACTGCGTCCGGGCTTGCTGCCGGTAATTATACCGTCACGATCACAGATTCTGACGGATGTCCGTTTTCAACCAATGTTGTAATCACTCAACCGTCGGCGCTGGTAGCCAGCGTGGATGCGCAAAACACTTTTGACGTGCGTTGCAGCAACGGAAGCGACGGACAAATTTCTATCATAACGACCGGAGGAAACCCGGGGTCAAAATTTTTCAACTGGCAAAATAATGTAGCGCCTCTGGGTAGCAGTATAGCTGCCAGCCTGGAGGCCGGCACTTACTCGGTGACGGTGACGGACATCCGCGGGTGCGAAGACGTGGTGACACATGTGATAAACGAGCCTCCGCCCATCGTATTTGCCGTAGATAGCATACCGCCGATTTTGTGCTTTGGCTTCACCACATCAGTGACGCTCGCCAACGTATCGGGCGGCAACGGGTCTCCTTACAGCTATTCGATTGATGGCGCGCCGGTACAGGACATTAGTTTTCCTACCAATATTTTTGCCGGACAACATACCATCACAGTGTATGACAATTTGAATTGCGCAACCGAACTTGACGTAAATATCCAACAACCCAATCCGATTATTATCAACATAGACCCGGTCATAGAAGTGGAACTGGGCGACAGTACCAGATTACAGCCGCGTTTCATCCCCGGCGGGCCGCCTATCAATTTTGATTCGATATTCTGGAATCCTTCAGAATATTTATCTTGCGATCGTTGCCCGGATCCTGTCGTTCGTCCGTATGAAAACCGGGAATATACAGTCACCGTTTATGATATAAATGGTTGTGAAGGTTTTGCGACTGTGCTGGTAGATGTGGACAAAAACCGCAACGTGTATTTGCCCAATGCGTTCTCGCCCAACGGCGACGGTATCAATGATGAATTCAGAATTTATACTGGCCCGGGCGTTCGCGCCATTAATTATGCGCGGGTTTTTGACAGATGGGGTAATTTGATTTATGAACTTCTGGAAGCAACGCCCGACCCGAGCGGCGTCTTGGCCTGGGATGGCAATTTCAGAGGCAAACCGCTTGATCCGGCGGTATTCGTTTATCTGATCGAGGTGACTTTTGAAGACGATCTGGTATTGCTTTACCGCGGTGATATTACATTGATGCGCTGATTTTTTATAAAACTCAGATAACAAAGGCGTAGAATCGGAGACTGTATGGTTGATTCTACGCCTTTGTTTTTACAAAACTGTCTTTTCTTTATCGAGGTTTTTTGTAATAATCGCTTTTATCGCGCTCAATTCGGAAACCGCTGATTAACTTTGCGACAACATTGAATAAAAAAATCAATGCAAATGCTTGCGCATCTCGCTCCCGAACTCGAAACTACTCAATCCTTTGCTTCTATGGTTGATGTAAAACTTTTTTCCGGCACCAATTCCCGTTATCTGGCAGAACGCATTGCTGATTTTTACGGCCAGCCGCTGGGCGATATTACTCTTCAACGATTCAGCGACGGCGAAATGCAGCCGGTTATCAACGAATCCGTGCGCGGCGCATACGTCTTTTTTATTCAATCCACTTTTGCGCCTACCGAAAACCTGATGGAATTGCTGCTCATGATTGATGCGGCAAAAAGAGCTTCGGCCGGCTACATTTCGGCTGTTATTCCGTACTTCGGCTATGCACGCCAGGACAGAAAAGACAAACCCCGCGTACCCATTTCTGCCAAACTCATCGCCAATCTGCTACAGGCAGCTGGCGCCAATCGCGTGATGACGATGGATTTTCACGCTGACCAGATACAGGGCTTTTTTGACATCCCGGTGGATCACCTGAAAAGTGAAGCCATTTTTATACCCTACCTTCAGGAAATGGATTTATCCAACGTGACGTTTGCTTCGCCGGATGTAGGCGGCGTAAAACGGGCGCGTATCTACGCCAAATATTTTGAACGCGATTTGGTCATTTGTGACAAATACCGCAAGCGCGCCAATGAAGTGGCGGGCATGACGGTCATCGGAGACGTATCAGGCGCAGACGTGATTTTGGCGGATGATTTGGTAGATACTGCCGGTACGCTGTGCCGCGCTGCCGATATTATCATGGAAAAAGGTGCGAAAAGTGTGCGCGCCATGTGTGCACACCCGGTGCTTTCCGGCAAGGCGCTTGACAATATTCAAAAATCACAATTGCAGGAACTCATCGTCTGTGATACTATCCCTTTTGAGAAAAAACTCTCGAAAATAAAGGTGCTTTCTACTGCCAAACTTTTTGCCCGCGCCATCCGAAATACGCACGAACACCGTTCCATTTCCGCACTTTTTGTGGAGGGCTGATTTGGCGGGTCCCGGCTGGATCTGGATGGTGAAAATTCAGTTTATACAATTTAAAGCCGTATGCACGAGAGTAAACTCATCGGTATGTTCAGACGGCTTTCCGGTCGCCAGTTGGCGCGGTTGGAAGATTTTCTACATTCGCCTTTTTTTAATAAAAATGACGATATAAAGCTGTTTTTCAACTATTTAAAAAAATATGCGCCCGATTTTGACCATCAAAATTTAAACCGTGAGGTAGTACTCAAAAAACTGAAAACTCAAAAACCGCCCGACGAAAAGCGCCTCGCTACGCTCATGAGTCAGTTGTCAGGTCTGACCGAGCAGTTTCTAAACCTGGAAATTAACAAGCCGGACAATTTTCCAAATCACCTCTCGCTGGCAGATTATTACCATGAGGCCGGCTTGTCAAAACACTACAACGCGGTCATCAACCGCGCTGAAAAGTACCTGGACGAAGCGCCGTTTCAGGATACTTCTTTTTTGTTTGAGCGCTACCAGTTGGAACGTTTAAAATACCGGCACACCGATCCCAATCTCCGCGTTTTTAATGCGCAGTTGCAATCGGCGGCGGATGCGCTGGATGCTTTTTATGTAGTCGAAAAATTGCGTTATACCTGCGAAATGCTCAATTATGAGCGCACGCTCAACATCGCTTACGAACAGCATTTTACCCAAGAAATTCTCGCGGCGCTCGAATCGAAAAAGCTGGCGGCTTTGCCTGCCGTACACCTATATCTGAAATTGCTGAAAATGCTTTCGGATTTGGAAAACACAGACTTGTTTTTTGAACTGAAAACTTTGCTGGGCACTTACGAAACCGCCTTTCCGGTTGCGGAGCTTAAGCATCTTTACGACGTCCTGCTGAATTTTTGTACATGGCGCGTCAATCGTTTTCACGACCAGATTTTCGAAAAGGAATTTTTTCAATTAAATGCTTTTTTGTTGGAAAAAGGACTGCTTTTTGAAAACGGAGTGCTTTCGCCCTGGCGCTATTCCAATCTGGTCACGGTGGCGTTGCGCCTCGGCGAAGCCGGCTGGACGCAGGATTTTATTTACCGCTTTCGCGAAAAACTGCCGCCGCAGCACACAGACAATCTTTTTCAATACAAACTCGGTCAGTTGTATTACCACACCGGCAAACTCCGCGAAGCGCAGGCGGCGCTCAACCGCGTAGATTTGAAAGATACTTTCGTGTCGCTTAGTGTGCGCAGTCTGCTGGTCAGAATTTATTACGAACTCGGCGAGACGGAGCTTTTGCTCTCATTTTTGGAGGCCTTTCGCGTTTATCTTTTACGCGACCAACTCACCCGCCCTCCCGTCAAAGAACAGTTTAGAAACTTCATAGACTTCACGCGCAAGCTCGCCAGAATCGCCCCTTTTGAAACAGAAAAACTGGCTGCCTTGCGGCAAAATCTGCCACCCGCCGACGCAACGCACCAGTTTGGCTGGTTGATGGAAATGCTGAATAAAAAGTAGTCGCTGAATTTTTTCCCGATCAGCTGTCTATTTCTTGAAAACAAGTTTGATCTTGTTTTTACATTCGCTTTCATAAAAAACCTGACCGATGCAAATTTTACTCAAAATTCTCCTGGTTTTGGATTTGCTTGTTTTGCTGGTATGCGCTTACGAAACCTTTTTTGTGAGTTCCAATCGCAGTATGACCACTGTCAATCTCGCCCTGATAGCCTGCATCGGGCTGGGTTGGTGGCTTCGTTTTTCTCACCCGAAATTGGCGCTGACTTTGGCCGGGCTGCCGGCGGGCTTCGTTTTGATTGCTGCTCTTTACCTCATCGTGATGGCTGCCAGCGGCAATTGGCGATAAAATTTTTAATTAAAAAAGCAGCGCCGAAAAGCCATTTGGAGAAATAAAAACCTTTTGTCAGTTTTGCGAAGAAGCAAATCTTAAAAAACACCAGGCATGATACCTTCCGTAAGGACTCAGTTTAATCGCGATTTTACTCCTGAAAAATACGAGGCATTTTTACAATCGGTGGCCGACGGATTTGGCGAGGCGTCCACATTTCGCGTGTGCGAAACGCCCGTTTTTGTACCTCGCGGACTCAAACAGCAATTGATAGAAGCTGTTGATCAAATCAACGACGTGATTTGTCACCCCGATTTTAATAAAAATGCGGTGGCGGCTATCAAAATGCCCGAACTCAACGTGCCCGACGAAGACGAACACGCCCTTTTTTTACAATACGATTTTGGAATTTGTGAGGATGGAAAAGGCAGCTTGATCCCACAAATGATTGAATTACAGGGATTTCCGTCGTTGTATTATTTCCAGTATTTGCTGGGGCGGAGTTATCGCCGGCATTTTAATATTCCCGAAGGCTATCA
>CALMIT010000657.1 GCA_937864255.1 uncultured Saprospiraceae bacterium | reverse complement strand
ACCCGCCAACTTGAAGATCGCGAAAAACTGGATCAGTTATTTGACGAATTACGGACTTTGCGCCAGCAAATGGCGGTGAATGCGGGTTTTGAAAATTACCGCGATTTCAAATTTAAAGCGATGGGGCGCTTCGATTACGAAGTGCAGGATTGCTACGATTTTCACGATTCCATCGCGCAGGCTGTTTTGCCGGTACTCAACAATTTATACAAATTCAGAAAATCGTCGCTGAGGCTGGATAAACTCCGCCCCTGGGATTTGGCGGTAGATACCAGCGGCAAAGAGCCGCTCCGCCCTTTCAAAAATTCCGAAGATTTAATTGAAAAATCCATTCGGACTTTAGAAACCGTCCACCCGTTTTTTGGCGAATGTCTGGCGACGATGGATTCCATGCAGCGCCTTGACCTCGAATCCAGAAAAGGCAAACACCCCGGCGGATATAATATGCCGTTGTACCAAAGCGGCGTGCCTTTTATTTTTATGAATGCTTCCGGTTCCATCGGCGATTTGCACACGTTGATGCACGAATCCGGACACGCGGTACACGCTTTTCTTACGCAGGATTACGATTTGGTTTCTGCCAAAAATGTTCCCTCCGAAGTAGCCGAGTTGGCTTCCATGACGATGGAATTACTCACAATGGATTACTGGCACATCTTTTTCGACAATGAAGACGACCTGCGGCGTGCAAAAATTTACCAGTTGGAAAGTGCTTTGAAAACGCTGCCCTGGGTAGCTACCATTGATAAATTTCAACATTGGATTTATACACATCCTCATCATACTGCAGCGGAGCGTTCGGAGGCCTGGGGCGAAATTTACAGCGCTTTCATCCCCGACATTGTTGATCGCTCAGGCTTGGAGGCTTTTTACAACCACCTGTGGCACCGGCAATTGCATATTTTCGAGGTGCCTTTCTACTACATTGAATACGGCATGGCGCAACTGGGCGCTATCGCGATATGGAAACGCTTTCGCGAAAATCCTGTGCAGGCGCTTGAAGATTATATCAGTGCGCTGAAACTCGGCTACACCAAAACCATCGGCGAGATATACAGCGCCGCGGGTATCGAGTTTAATTTTAGCGCGGCTTATGTGAAAGAACTTGCTGATTTTTTAAATGAAGAAATCGAGCGGGTGATTGCCTGAGCATTGTATTTTCGGATACTGTTGCCGTTTGCAAAAGTGTTTTTCAAAATTGATTTGTAATTTGGGCGCCTAAAACTTCCGCGCAGGCCAGATTATGAATTTTCTTCAGCGACTTTTTGGAAACAGCGATCCTTCTGATCCTTCCGAGCCGAATATCAAATTCGGACGTTACAGCGATTCTTACAAAAGCGCCGCACAGTACGAAGCCTGGGACGAATCTTTGGAAAATTTTGAAAAAGAAAATTACGTGGTTTCTTTCGATGCGTTTTTTCGGTACCTCCGCGATGATAAAGACGAGAATGTGAAATGGCAGGAGGAAAATGGCGCGATCCAGTTTGAGTTTTATCAGGGTAGCAAAAAAATATTCGGCACTGCCAGTATTCGAAATTTTAAGGCAGAGGCAAAAGTGGCAAAGGCCCGGCAGTTAAATATCGGTTTTATGCGGCGGCTGATCGAACAAAATTTTGACCTGAAATACAGCCGCTTCGCCCTCGATGATCAAAACGACATTGCTATTGTATTTGATACTTCCTCGCTGGATGGCTCGCCTTACAAATTGTATTATGCGCTGAAAGAAATGGCCGTCAACGCCGATAAAATGGACGACCTTTTAATAGATGAATTTGACGTGCTGGAACAAATCGAATCATCTCACATTCTCGATTTGTCCGAGCCGGAAAAAGAAGCAAAGTACGCCTACATCCAGTCCGAAATCACAAAAGTTTTTGAAGAAATAGATCATGGTAAACTCAGACCGGAGCAATATCCCGGCGCGATTGCCTACCTGCTGCTTGACCTTTCTTACCGGCTGGATTATTTGATTTCTCCGGAAGGTTTTATGATGGAAAGACTGGAAAAAATACACCGCCTGTATTTTGAAAACGACGGGAAAACTACTCCGCAAAAAACTGCGCTCATGCGCAAAAATCTTGACCAGCTAACCACGCGCACAAAAGAGGAGTTTTTTAAGGAAATGTATCGCGTCAAAGCCACTTTTGGTATCACCACTCCCGTCAACCATGACCGGGTAGCGGCTTTTATTGACGGCGAACTGCACAACATGGATTGGTACAAAGACAACCGCCACGAGCGTGTGGCGATGGCTATTCCGGGCTACATAGTGGGTTATTGTCTTTTTAATTATGCTGCGCCCAAACCGGTCAGGGAGCTGTTTCACCTGTATTTTAAAATTACGGAGCAGGAATTTTTTAATAGTCTTGGCTTTAGTTTGAATTTTCAGGATGCGCGTTCCGGCGAGTTGAACCGCAAAAACATCAAGTCGGCTATTGAAAAAATCGTGAAAGATAATGAGCGCATTTTTCCAAAACTGAAACCTGATTTTTTTAGCCTGAACTATTCCAGCCGGCCGGAATTTGCCAAATCTTACCTTACGATGATCAGAAATCTGGACACGACCAAAGTGGATTAGGCTCCGGATTTATTTTTCCAAACGCTCAATAAGCCTGGCCGAAATACGCAAAAAATCCATTTCGGTGATGATTCCGACCAATTCGTTGTCGCCCTTTACTACCGGCAGGCAGCCCAGTTTTTTTTCGCGCATGAGGTTCATGGCTTCCAAAATCGTGGAGTCGGGATGGATGGTCGTCGGATTTTCTATCATAATATCTTTCACCATAGAAACAGTCTTTCCGTTTTGTGCGGTTTGGCGCGTAAAATGCCGGAGCAACAGGCGCGAAGTGACCAAGCCGACCAATTTGCCTTTGCTGTCTTCTACGGGCGTGTAACGTATTTTTCGCCAGTCCATCATTTCGGCTACGAGTTCGATGATGTCGTCTTTTTGTACCGTAAAAAGATCGGTTTCCATGAATTCCTCCACGCGCAATTTTGAGGGGCGATAATCTTCCAGATCGCCCGGATCTGGCAATTCCCATTGATGTACCGGCATTTCTTTTTCCTGATTTTTGACGATAGCTGCGGTCATGACGGCGGCGGCTTCGTCGCGAGTGATCGAATTTTTAAGTTTGGTAAAAGCGCGCAGTTGCCAGCGGGCGCCGGTCATGTGCTTTTCCGCGCGTTCGCGCACCACGCCGAGGTAGCGGTCAATATCATCCTGGCTCACATTTCGCTTTTTCAGACCACTTTCCGCCAGCGGCAGCAATTCGTACAAAATCAAATCCGTAGCGCTTACTTTTTTATCATCAAACCAGTTGAATTGCGAGTCAATACCAAATTTGGCAGCTTTTATAAAATTGTCCCGCACGTCTTCGTACGATAGTTTGCTGGTGATGTCTTTATGTTGATCGTACATGCCTATCATCGCGCCGAGCCAGAAGGCGGCATTTGATACTTCGTCCAACACAGTCGGGCCGGAAGGCAACACGCGATTTTCGATACGCAAATGCGGCTTGCCATTTTCGCTGATTCCGTAGCAGGGGCGATTCCAGCGATATACTGTCGAATTATGCACCTGCAAAGCGCGCAATTTCGGCACCTGATTTTTGCTAATCATTTCCAGCGAATCTTCCTCGTCGTCGCCCGCCAACAGCACGCGAAAACGGGCAATGTCTTCCTTATAAATATCCAAAATGGAATTTTTAATCCAGCCTTTTCCAAAATGCACCCTCGGACTGCGCTCGCGCATGTGGTCGTGCGTGGTGCGCGTATCCAGCGCCTGCTGAAAAAGTGCGATGCGGGTTTCGTGCCAGAGGCGCTTGCCAAAAACGATGGGCGAATTGGTGGCGATGGACATGACCGGCGCAGCCAATGCCTGTGAGATATTGTACAATCCTGCAAAATCAGCCGGAGCTACCTGTAAGTGTACTTGGAAACTGGTGTTGCAGGCTTCGAGCAGCGGCGAATCGTGTTTTACCAAAATCTCGTCAATGCCGTCGAGCCGCAGTTCGTAAGCCGTACCGAGCAGTTGCTGATTGATGGATTCCATGAGCGCAAAATAGCGCGGTTTGGGCGTGAGGTTGCGCATTTCCAAATCCAGCTTGGTCAGCGTGGGGAGTATGCCGGTCAGGATCACTTTTGCGTGAAAAGGTTTTAATTTTTCGCGTATGAGCCGAAGCTGGTTGGCGTTTTCTTCTTCCAGCATCCGCAGGCAATTGCCCTCAAAAATGCGGGGCGTCAGGTTGGTTTCGAGGTTAAATTTTGCCAGCTCGGTATCCAGCCAGTCATAATCTTTCGTTGTTTCGAGTACGTCCATGTTGATGGTGGCCGGTCTGTAAGTGGTGGCGTCCACGAGGCACATTTCCTGCTCGGCGCCGATGCGCACCACATCCGATTCAAACCAGTCATTTTCCAGCATATATTCGAGCGCTTTTACGTCGTTGAGCAGATTTTGAACAAACTGCTGCATTTGTGTATGGCTCTTTACGGTAGAAACTTTAGCTACGCCC
>CALMIT010000656.1 GCA_937864255.1 uncultured Saprospiraceae bacterium | reverse complement strand
GCGCGTCCGCGCGCGACGAAGAAGGGGTTGGCAAAACCATCGGCCTTCTTGCCGTAGGTGAGCGGCGCGCCGTCGAGGCGCGTCACGCTGCCGCCCGCCGCTGTGACGACGGCGTGCCCCGCGGCGGTGTCCCACTCCATCGTCGGACCGAAGCGCGGATACAGGTGCGCCTCGCCTTTTGCCAGCAGCAAAAATTTCAGCGCGCTGCCCCGCGAAATCATTTCCGGGCGGTCAAATTTTTCAATCATCGCCCGCGTCGCCTCGTCGAGGTGCGAGCGGCTGCACACGATTTTCAAACCGCTCTCGCGCAGACTGAAATGCGCCGCGCCAATCGGCTCCGCCGCCTCGTCGCCTTTTTGAAAAAAAGCGCCTTCGTCTGCGCCGCCCCAGTACATTTCTTTCCAAAACGGCACGAAAACGACGCCGAACACCGGCGCGCCATTTTCCACCAGCGCGATATTAATGGTAAAATCGCCGTTTCGTTTGATGAATTCTTTGGTGCCGTCGAGCGGGTCCACCAACCAGTAAGTTTCAAAATGTTTCCGCTTTTCAAACGGAACGGACTGGTTTTCTTCGGACACGATGGGAAACTGCCAACTCAATTTTTTCAAACCTTCGTTGATGATTTGATTGCTGGCGCGGTCGGCGCGGGTCAGCGGCGAATGGTCGGATTTTAACTCGACTTCAAAATTTTCAGGCTTTTCGTACACTTCCAAAATCGCTTCGCCGGCGCGGCGGGCGATGCTTTTGACTGCTTCCGCCAATGCTTCAAACTCAATTTCCCGGTAGGTTTCTGTCATTTTTAGATATGAGATTTTAGACGCTTAGATGTGAGATTTTTGGATTTTCAGATGGGAGATTTCATTTCACTTTGGCGCTCAAAATTTTTCAATCCCATCCTGAATTCTTCAATATGTTTACTTTTGCGCAAAGGTAACCAAATACAGAAATGCAAAAAGTATTAGTGACGGGCGGCTGCGGCTACATCGGCAGCCACACAATCGTGGACTTGATTGAAAACGGTTTTGAAGTAGTGAGCGTGGACAATTTTTCCAACTCGGACGCCTCGCCGCTGGAAGGTATTTTTAAAATTACCGGCAGGCGGATGCAAAATTACGCCGTGGATTTGTGCGATTTGGAAAAAACGAAAGCCATCTTTCACGCCCACCTCGACATCGCCGGCATCATCCATTTTGCAGCTTTTAAAAGCGTGGGCGAGTCTGTCCAAAAACCCGTCGCGTATTTCAGAAACAACCTGAACAGCCTGCTCAACCTGCTGGACTGCGCCAAAACTTTCGGTGTGCCGCACCTGATTTTCAGCTCTTCCTGCTCCGTGTACGGCAACGCGGAAAGCCTGCCCGTGACTGAAAATTCGCCGCTCCAACGCGCCGAGTCGCCCTACGCCCGCACCAAACAAATGGGCGAACAAATCATCGAAGACGTAGCGCTGGAAGCGCACGACATGTCTTTCATTTTGCTGCGCTACTTCAATCCCGCCGGCGCACACGAGAGCGGACTTATCGGCGAATCGCCGCGCAACAAAGCGGAAAATCTCGTGCCCGTGATTACCGAGACGGCTATCGGCAAGCGCAGTTCGATGACGGTGTTTGGTACCGACTATCCAACCCGCGACGGCTCCTGCGTACGCGACTACATCCACGTGATGGACCTCGCCAACGCCCACACCAAAGCCCTGCAATTTTTGCTAAAAAAACAAAACGAACGGCAGGTGGAAATTTTCAACCTCGGCATCGGCGAGGGCGCTACCGTGCTCGAAGTGATCCGCGCCTTTGAATCCGTGACCGGCCAGCCGCTCAACTACCAAACCGGCCCGCGCCGCCCGGGCGACGTCATCGCCATTTATTCCACCTACGAAAAAGCTGCCCGCCAACTCGGCTGGCGCCCCGACTTCTCTATCGAAGACATTATGCGCACCGCCTGGGCTTGGGAGAAGGTGAGGAGTGGAGAGAGGGAGTGACGAGGGACGAATGGGGAGTGTGGAGTGAGATAACAAAAAACTGGTGGGGAAAGTGGAATCTGTGGGAGAGTTTTTTATTTTTGATACGTAAATTTTGTGGGTAAGCAAAGTATCATAGATTAATACCGCCTGTAATCTTTTAAATAATACCCAAAAACTATCATAAAATAATCATATCATGCGTACTACTATCATTTTTTTATTTTTTCTTCCGCTATTTTCATTTGCCCAATATTCAATAAGTGAAGATTTATTAAGCGCAACAATATTGATTGAAAACCAAAATGGAGGTAGTGGGTCTGGTTTTTTTTTCGAAGACTCAAGTGATATTTACATTATTACAGCTCGGCATGTAATATTTACTATTCCAACTGATAAAAGAAAAAAAATTGGAAAAGAAAATCTTATAAGTGAAAACGGATTAATTAAGTTTTACGCTGGTAATTCAGACAAAACGGACGCAAATGAAATTAAATGTGATTTTTCAAAACTTTACGATTCGGGATATATTAAATTTAGTGAAAAAGATGATATTGTAGTGATAAAAATAGGAAAAATTAATGTTGAAGGATTTCGACATATTGAATATTGTAATGGAGTAACGAGAGTTGGAGTGAAATCTAAAATAATCCCACTCTCTTACAAAGATATAGGTCAATACAATGAAACTCGGGTTGGTAATGATATTTATATTTTTGGATACCCAAGATCTTTAGGAATAGGAAATGAAAATGAATATGATTTTGAAAGACCACTCCTGAGAAAAGGCACTCTTGCAGGAAGAAATATTAAAAATAGAACAATTATTATTGATTGCCCCTCATTTGGAGGAAACAGCGGCGGACCTGTTTATGAAATTACTTTTGATAAAAAAGTCAAATTAATTGGTATTGTGGTTAGCTTCATTCCATATACCGAAATATGGAAAAATGTTAGGTATGGAAATATAAACCAAGAAATTACTAACTCTGGATATTCAGTAGTAGAACCTATTGATAAAATAGTGGAGTTAATTAAAAAATAAAACTTAAGAGCAACGGATTCGAGAATTATAAAAGATAGGTTCGGTATCTGAAAGTCTATGTTCTAATCCCATCACCGCATCCCAAACCTGCCCAAACTCCCCGGTTTTCCTTCTTTGCCTTCGCTGCTGATCCAGAGTGCGCCGTCTGATTCGAAGCAGATGCCTTCGGGCTGGGTGAATAGTTTCTTTTTGAGTTTTTCGATGTGCAGGATTTGACCGCTGCGATCCAGCACCATCAACATCTTGCCGACAGAGGAAAGGACGTAAAACTCGCCCGTGAGCGGATGCACGGCAATGCCGGAAGGCGCAAACGTAAACCCGCCCGATTCGGGGTGAAAACCCTCCATCAGCTTTTCATAATATTTCAGGGTTTCGCCTTTGTTCAGGTAGTTTTGTATCGTGGCGAGGTCAATGGAAAAAAGCGGCACAGAGTCCAAAGTCTCCGTTTCGAGGTCGAAAGTGAATATTGATTTTTGAAATTTTTCCTGGTCGGCGGGCATCATGCCTTTGCAGGCGACGAGCAGTTTTTTGCTGACCGGGTCGTAGCCCAAACCTTCCGTATCGGAGGTTTTATTGAGGATGGTTTCTATTTTTTTTACCTGCCGGTTGTCGGTTTCCAAGCCGGTGATTTTATACAAATCGCCGTTGCTTTTGATGACAAAAAAAACGTCGCCCACCATTTCCACTCCTTCATAATCGCCTGGTTCTCTGAAAGCTATTTCTTTTTCTATCTGCCCTGTTTTTTTGTTTATTTTAAAAATAACACCCAGTTCGTCCTGCACGGCCGCCAGCAGATCGGGATCGGAAGTAGTGCTCAAGGCAGAAATTTCCATTAGCTTATCCGGCAGCAAAAGAGTCGTGTCCGGCGCTTCCAGGTCGTAAGGAAATTGATAGCCTTCCACCAACGTGAGCGATTGCCAGTCGTCGCCGTTATCCGAAAATTTGCAAGCCGTCCCCGCAAACCAGTTGGGCAGCAACAACAAAACCGAAAGCAGAATATTCTGATTTTTTACAAGCATAACGCGGTTTATCTTTTCGAGTCTCTCGAACGATTTGGTAAAAGGAAAAATTTTGAAACGCCTTAAAACTCCGCGCTTCCCGGCGCACGCGGGAAAGGAATCACGTCGCGGATGTTGCCCATGCCCGTGATAAACTGCACCATACGCTCGAAGCCGAGACCAAAGCCCGCGTGGGGCGCTCCGCCGAAACGGCGCAGGTCGAGGTACCACCAAAGGTCTTCTTCGGGCAGGTGCATTTCGTGGATGCGCGCGCGCAGTTTTTCGAGTCTTTCCTCGCGCTGCGAGCCGCCGATTACCTCGCCGATGCCGGGAAAAAGTACGTCCATCGCAGCCACCGTTTCGCCCGGTACATCCGGATCGCGCTCATTTTGGCGCATGTAAAATGCTTTGATGGCTTTCGGATAATTGCGCACGATGACAGGTTTTTGAAAGTGCTTTTCTACCAAATAGCGCTCGTGCTCCGCCTGCAAATCCTTGCCCCAGCTCGGTTCAAACTCAAATTTTCCTTTTTTGAAAGGTTTTGAATCGCGCAAAATTTTCACCGCCTCGGTGTAAGTGATGCGCTCAAAATCATTTTCCACCACAAATTTCAACGTGTCCAAAAGTCCCATCGCGCGGCGCTGATCCTGCGGCAATTTGTTTTGTTCATCCTGCAAACGTTTGTCGAGGAAGGCAATATCGTCGGGGAAATTTTGCAAAATGTAGTTGATCAGGTATTTGCAAAATTCCTCAGCCAGGTTCATGTTGTCAAAAATATCGAAGAAAGCGACCTCCGGCTCGATCATCCAAAACTCGGCGAGATGGCGGGTCGTGTTGCTGTTTTCGGCGCGGAAAGTAGGTCCGAAAGTATAAACCTTGCCGAGCGACAGGGCGCCGATTTCGGCTTCCAACTGCCCCGACACGGTCAGGTTGGTGGCGCGTCCGAAAAAGTCCTCGCTCCAGTCAATTTCGCCGGATTCGGTGCGGGGCGGCTTGTTCACGTCAAGGGTCGTCACGCGAAACATTTCGCCGGCGCCTTCTGCGTCGCTGGCGGCGACGCTGGGCGAAAGGTGATAGAAATAACCTTTGTCGTTGAAAAATTTGTGGATGGCAAAAGCAACGCCGTGGCGGATTCTGAATACAGCCGCAAAAGTCTGCGTGCGCATCCGGAAGTGCGCTTTTTCGCGCAAAAATTCCATGCTTTGCTGCTTCGGTTGCATCGGGTAAATTTCGGGATTGGATTCGCCCAAAATCTCCACGCTGTCGGCGAGCAGTTCATAATTTTGTCCCGCGCCCTGCGATTCTACCAGCTTGCCGCTGGCTTTGATACAGGCGTGAAAACTGATTTTTTTCAAAACGGATTCGTCCGTATTTTCAAAATCCACCACCACCTGGAGGGTTTTAAAATCGGAGCCGTCGAAAAGCGCCACGAAACGGTTGTTGCGAAAAGCGCGCACCCAGCCGCACACGGTGATTTCCTGGTTCAGGTATTTGCCGGCAAGCACATCGGCTATTTCTACACGATTGAACATACACTTGGAATTACGAATGATGAATGTCGGGTGACGAGTTTTTTATTTATACTGATTTGCAAGCTTTTGGTTTTCAAATCAGTTGCTCATTTTACGCTTCGTCACATTTGATTTTTTTAAATGAGGCGCGAAAATATTGAAACTAAAGCCGACAAACAAGGGAAGTTTGGGGGATTTGAGAAAAATTCATAAAAGACAAAATAAGTTTGCCGTCTCATCCTTCATAAACCCTCATCCACTTTCATAAACTCTGCACAATCAGCTTCCCAAAAATCTGCTGCGCAAATCGGGCGTCGGCAGCCAGCAGCTTTCCTGCTTGCCAAACCAGCGATAGCGGTTGCGGGCTATAAAATTGTAAACCAAATCGCGCAGCGGGCGCGGCACGATTAAAAAGGCGGAGAGCAACGACCAGAGTCCTCCCACTTTCCTCGCCACGCGGAGCGCGGCGTCGGAGCGGGTATAAGCCTTTCCATTTTCTACCAAAATGACCGTATCCAGTGCGGCGGGCGGCAAATCGTACCCGGCAAGTAACTCTTTTGCAAAATCAGATTGGAGCGAAGCAAAGCGAAACTGAGCCTGCGGATCGTGCTCGATTACCCACTGAACCGAGGCGTTGCAGAGATTGCACACGCCGTCGAAAAGTAAAATTGGCTGTTGATGAGTCATGCTGTTATTTTTTGTTTCAGTTAACGATTCAAAGCTAATCTAAAACAATTCAAATCCAAAAAAGTGTGATTGTCCGCTCAGTTTTTATGCACCGGTTGCCGAGGTATAAGCGCTTTTTGAAAAATTTTAAAACAAAAAGTGTTTTTATTTTGATTTATTAAAACTATTTGTTTTAAATTTGTCTCACCTTAAACATACTGGTTCACACAATCACCCGTCACTTCACTTTGCTCACGCTTTTCATTTTACCCGAATCAGGGGCAAAAGCATGTTGCCTTATGAACAACACATTCAATCACATCGGAAGGGAAATCAAAAACTATTTTCAAACAAAAATCAGTAACATCAAAAGCTGGTTTGGACGCAATCAGTTTCAAATCATCGCTCTACTGGCTTTGATTTTTATTTTTAAAAATAAGGACATCAGTTTTTCGCTGGAAATGAATGCCGCGAGACAAAATACACGCGAAGTGCTCATGGAAAGCGAGATGCTGCCGACAGAAAAAAATCTTTGGCAGTGGCTGGCCAAACTGGTAAAAAAATTACTGCCCCTGGAACCGACGGCAACGCAACATTTCAGCACTAATACTGCTGGCAGAATTGAGTTGGTATCGGTTGACAAGACCGAAGAATTCGGCTTGTTTCCGCTGGCTGATTTTGCTGAAAAAAAACTGAGTGCGGAGGAATTGCAACTTCGCGAAAAGCGGCTCAATTATGTGGAGCAGTATGCGGAGGTAGCTCAGGCGGAAATGAAAAAATATGGAATCCCCGCCAGTATCAAACTCGCGCAGGGGCTTGTGGAAACAAACGCCGGCGACAGTAAGCTGGCGGTTCAAAACCACAATCACTTTGGTATAAAATGTTTTACAAAATCCTGTAAAAAAGGGCACTGCTCGAATTTTTCAGACGATACGCACAAAGATTTTTTTCGCAATTACGGTACGGTTTGGGAAAGTTACAGGGCGCACAGCCTGATGCTGCAAAATCCGCGCTATCGCCATCTCTTTGAACTTGAACCGACGGACTACAAAGGTTGGGCTTACGGCTTGAAATCAGCCGGCTATGCTACCGATAAAAAGTACGCAGAAAAGCTGGTGGAACTAATCGAGGACCTAAAACTCTATGAGTACGACCGTCGCTAAAATAAAGACGGAGGAGGTTTTTTATCATTCATCAGGCAGTCCGTTTAGGACTGCCTGTTTTATTATAAAAAATTCTATTATTTTTCGGCTTGATGCTGACGAGCTTTCCGGCAGCCATTTCCAGTCTTTTAAATTTTTAAAACCTCCTTATGAAAAACTTTTTTACATGCCTTCTGCTTTCTTTTTTGTTGATTGATTTTTCTGCCGAAGCGCAAACCGTGCGCGACAAAGTGGTGGAATTGTCACAAACCATTCAAACCGACCCGCCCGGAGTGGTTTTAAGTTGGAATAATCCAACCGG
>CALMIT010000655.1 GCA_937864255.1 uncultured Saprospiraceae bacterium | reverse complement strand
AGCCGACGTACAACTGCACGCCGAGTTCTTTCATCCACCAGTCGCGGTATTCCATCGTTTCCGGGAAATTGTGTCCGGTATCAATGTGCAACATCGGTATCGGAATCCGTGCCGGATAAAAAGCCTTTCGCGCCAGGTAGCTCATCAAAATCGAATCCTTGCCGCCCGAAAAAAGCATGACGGGATTTTGAAACTGCGCCGCCACCTCCCGCAGCACAAAAATGGACTCGCTTTCCAATTCCTTTAAATGGTTGAGGTGGTAGGATTTGGAAGATTTTTTTATCTGAAAAACGCCCTGTCCGGCGGTCGGTTCGCCTGATTTTGCGCGGGTCTTGGGCGTAATATGTGGCAACAGAAATTCATATAAAAGTTCGACGGCTTCTTCGAGACTGTGCCGGTCGGTGTCTATTTTTAAATCCGGGTTTTCGGGGGCTTCATACGGCGAAGTGATGCCTGTAAAATCAGCTATCTCGCCTTTTCTGGCTTTGGCGTAAAGCCCTTTTACGTCGCGCTTTTCGCAAACTTCAAGCGGAGCATGGACGTGTATTTCCAAAAAATCATCCGCGCCGATAATCTGCTTTGCCAGGTCCCGCGCCGCCCGTGTCGGACTGATAAAAGAAGCAATGGCGATAATGCCGCTGTGGAGATACAATTTCGCCACCTCGGCGATGCGGCGGATATTTTCTTCGCGGTCTTCGAGCGAAAAACCGAGATTGGCATTGATGCCGCTGCGTATGTTGTCGCCGTCCAGCACCTGCGGGAAAAATCCTTCTTCAAAAAGCCTGCGCTCCAGCGCCTGCGCGATGGTACTTTTGCCGCTGCCGCTGAGTCCGGTCAGCCAGACTATCTTGCTGCGCTGCTGCAAACGCCGCTCCCGTGCTTCCCGCGAAATCAGCTTTTCAAAATCGGGATGTATGTTGGCTTTTTGCATTTTTAAAAATTCTACATTCGTTATTCCACACTCGTCATTCGTCATTCGTTACTCGTTTTCCTCCTTTTCGGTATCCACATCCAGACGCGTTCGTGCAGGTAAAAAAGAACCACTTTGGTGAATATCTCCGTGCCGCCGATGGCGGCGGCGATTTTGATACTTCCCGTAAAAATGTAAGACAAAACGATGGTGTCCACCGTGCCCAGAATACGCCAGGTGACGCCTTTGATAAAACTGCGCAGGTGCGAATCTTTCGGTAGTTGTGGAGTGGCAGCGTTCATTTTTTTAAAAGGCTTCGCCTACGAAATGTCGCAAAAAGGACTTCCGCTGAGATGAAAAAATTCTGTATGTCCGTCCAAACAACTACCCATTTGCTTTCAAAAAGCAGGCAATCGGGCTTGTATAAAAAATGCGGCTACCGGCTTGCGGCTGCCGCGGGTTTATTGATTTTGTGCAACAATCCGGCGTCCACCGACAAGCGGAGCGTGTAGCCAAGATTTTCGAGTTCGATGGTAAATTTCTTTTTGCCGTCTCTGGATACCAACTTGCCGCGGAGTCCGGTCAGGTTACCGCCCACGATTTCCACCTCGTCGCCTTCCTGATAGCCGGCCGGTTCCATTTCTATTTCCAGCCCTTCGCCGACCACTCTTTTTATCAATTCAATTTCGCTTTCGGGTATCGCCAGCAGGTTTTTTGAAAAGCGGATAAACCGCAGCACGTGCTCGGTTTCGAGAACCGGGATGTATTGACTTTTGACAATTTTTACAAACACATAACCGCTGATGAGCGGCAACTCCACCGTGCGCACTTTTCGCGCGTAGCGGCGGGTCGCTTTTTGCAAAGGCAGGTAATTTTCTATGCCTTTTTGCACCAGCATTTTTTGCACCAGCTTCTCTCTTTTAAAATTGGTATAAATGGCAAACCACCTCGGTTCGTCAAGGCTAAGCTGGTTGGTATATGTTTCTTTTTTGGTCATTTCTAAAAATAGTCTTTGGTCTTTGGGTGCTGGTCTTTTGTGCCGGCAAGCCGGCTGATTATCAATTCATCATTCGTTACTCCTCACTCCTAACTCGAAAAATTCGTCACTCTCAAAGTCTCCAATACAAAATGCCGTTGTCGGCAGGGGCGTAAATTCCTTTCAAATCCATGATGATGGCATCCTCGCGGGTGATACTTTTAAAATAAGCGTGATCGAGCGATTGGTACTGCTCGTGCGCTACCGCCACGATGACCACATCGTAATCGTCCGAAATATTGTCCACCATCGTCAATTTGTATTCGTGCGCCACCTCGTTGGGAGAGGCGTAAGGGTCTGTGATATGCACGTGAATCGAAAAGTCCATCATTTCGCGCACCAGGTCCGCCACTTTTGAATTGCGGATGTCCGCCACATTTTCTTTAAAAGTAAAACCCATCACCAGCACTTTCGTCTGGGCGGGATTTTTACCTTTTTGTATCAGCATTTGTACCAGCCGCTTGGCGATGTAGGCAGGCATGCCGTCGTTGATGCGGCGACCACTCAGGATGACCTGCGGATCGTAGCCGAGTTTGCGCGATTTGTGTACGAGGTAGTACGGATCCACGCCGATGCAGTGTCCGCCGACTAAGCCGGGAAAAAATTTCAAAAAATTCCATTTTGTACCGGCGGCTTGCAGCACTTCTTTTGTATCAATATCCATCAGGTCGAATATCATCGAAAGCTCGTTCATCAGCGAAATGTTGATGTCGCGCTGCGTATTTTCAATCACTTTGGCGGCTTCCGCCACCTTGATAGAGCTGGCTTTGTGAATGCCGGCGGTGATAATCGCGCCATATACTTTGGCGATTTCTTCGAGCGCCCCGGCGTCGTTGCCGGCTACCACTTTGAGTATTTTTTCGAGGGTGTGTTCTTTGTCGCCGGGGTTGATCCTTTCGGGGGAGTAGCCGATTTTAAAATCGCCCAATTTCAGCCCCGAAGCGCTTTCCAGCAGCGGCAGGCAGTCTTCCTCTGTGCAGCCCGGGTACACCGTGGATTCGTACACCACGTAGTCGCCTTTTTTCAAATATTTGCCAAGGTTTTGAGAGGCTTTGATGAGCGGCGTCAGGTCGGGCACTTTGTGTCTGTCCACATCGGTGGGCACGGCGATGATGTGAAAATGTGCCTTTGCCAGGTCCGCCGGATCGGAGGTGAATTCGATGTCCGCATTTTCAAAATCGGCGGAAGAAAGTTCTTTGGAAGGATCAATATTTTGGCGCAACAAAGCTACGCGGTCGGGGTTGATGTCAAAACCGACGACCCTGAATTTTTTGGCGAAAGCCAAAGCAATCGGCAGCCCCACATAACCCAGTCCGGTCACGGAAATGCTTCTTTTTTTCTCTGTCAGTTCCTGGTACATTTTTTAAAAACGTTTTAAAACCTTGTCGGCAATGGTCGTCCCTATCGAAAGCGAAGCGGTAGCGGCAGGGGAGGGCGCATTGCAGACATTCACCACAAATTCATTTTCAAAAATCAAAAAGTCGTCTATCAGGTTGCCGTGTTCATCGCAGGCTTGGGCGCGAACGCCCGCGCCGCCCGGCTCCAAATCTTCGTCCCGGATTTCGGGCACGAGCTTTTGAAGCGACGCCACGAAGGCTTTTTTTGAAAAGGAGCGGTACATTTCTCCCCAGCCTTCGCGCCAGTATTTACGCGCCACTTTCCTGAAACCCGCGAAGCGCAAAGTCTGCCACAACTCGCCCCAATGTACGTCGTGATTCGTATACCCTTCGCGCCGGAAAGCCAGTACCGCGTTGGGTCCGGCTTCCACGCCGCCGCCTATCATGCGCGTAAAATGTACACCCAAAAAAGGAAAATCGGGATTGGGAACCGGATAAATCAGGTGGCGCACCAATTGCTGTTTTTCCTTTTTGAGCATATAATACTCGCCCCGGAAAGGCACGATTTGCAGTCGAATATCGGGCATCGTCATGCGGCTGATTTTGTCAGAATACAAGCCGGCACAATTGACGACCAGTTTTGTCAAAAATTCCTGCCGCCCGCTGACGACAGTCGTTATTTTATTTTTTGTAAAAATGTCTTTTACCTCTTCGTTTAAAAGAACTTCGCCGCCCGTCTGTTCAAAAAGTTGCCGGTATTTTTCCGCGACGATTTTGTAATCTACAATGCCCGTTTGCGGTACCCGGATGCCCGCGACGCAGCGCACATGCGGCTCAATTTCGCGCACTTCTTCCGCGCTGATTTTTTTCAAACCGGAAAGCCCGTTTGACGCGCCTCTTTTAAAAATATTGTCCAAAACAGGCAGTTCCGCCTCGGACGTGGCGACGATTACTTTGCCGCACAATTCATAAGGCACTTCGTTTGCCACACAAAAGTCGAGCAGCATTTTGTAGCCGTTCAGGCAATTGGTCGCTTTCAGACTACCCGGTTTGTAATAAATGCCGGAGTGAATCACGCCGCTGTTGTGTCCGGTTTGGTGCTGCGCGATGTCGCGTTCTTTTTCCAAAATACAGACTTTCAACTCCGGTCTGCGCTTGAGCAGACTCAATCCCGTCGCCAATCCCACGATTCCGGCTCCCACAATGATGACATCAAACTGCCTCATGAAATGGATTTTGGTTCGTAGTTGATAGTTCGTAGTGTTCATCTACGAGCTAAATACTACGAGCTACGAACTACGTTTCCGACCACAACAAGAGCGGTTCGGGATTGTATTTTGAAAAATCGAGGTGAAAAGAATCCGCGTCGGCATAAATCAGGTACCGGATTTTCCGGTTGACCAGGCTTTCGGCTTTTTCCACCAGTTTTAATAAATATTCTTTGTCAATATTGCCGATGAATATCAAGTCAATTATCTGACTATCAAGACCTTTTGAAAAATCGCCCACCAAATACACGCGCTTCACGTCGCCAAGTCGTTCGATGACGTTTTCGATGATTTGATCCAGTCCGATTTGTTTGAGCAAGATGTTGTGTATTTCTTTAAAAAGCGGGTGGCGGGTGTTGGCCTGAAAGACTTTTTTGTTGCCCTGGCTTGTCGAAATCAGCATACCGGCTTCCTCAAGGCGGTTGAGTTCGACGCGAATGGCGTTGGTAGATTCGCCAAATTCGGTTTCCAAACTGCGCAGGTAGGCAGTGGCGTTGCTGTTGAGAAAAAACTTCAGGAGCAGTTTTATTCTCGTTTTCGATGAAATGAGGGCGTCTATCAAAAAAATTAAAATTGAGTAGCAAAGTTACTCAAAGAGTGTTCGTTTTGACAAATAATAAATGTACTTTTTTTAAATTTAACGTTTTTGAAAAAGATTTGGAGACCACAGATTCCAGAAAATAACTCATAGTTAAACAGTAGTAAAATATTCCAATAGGTATAAAATTGAATGGGCTAACCTGTTTTCATGTCTATTTAGTTTCTTAAAAGAAATAAGCCCCAAGTGATATTTATTCTTTGTTTTATTGTATTCACACTTTAGAATAATGACTTCTTCTTTCTTCTTTTTCTTTCTCGACAGAATAGCCCAATCTTTAAGAATATTCAATGCCTCGTCGAGATCGCCTTGTTCCACAAGGTGCTCAACTTTTAAAACATCTAAATTGGTGATATTTTTTGTCATGATGACAAAGCTATTTGAAGTCAGTTTTGTGCGGTAGGACAAACTTTTTTGATAACATTTGGATAGTCCAAATAGCACAAAGGGGTAGTTTTAAAAATATCTAATTAACATAACGAAAATTATGACTTTAAAAAATTTCATAAAAAACCAAACCTTCATCATCCCTCATCCACTTTCATACACCCTAATTTCCCTTTTCCTTACCTTCGCTCCATGAGAAGCAAAAAAAGCATTTCCGTACAGGGAGGAGAAATTGCGCTGCTGAAGCAGGAACAGCACGGAGAGTACATTTCGCTCACCGACATCGCCCGCCAATTCAATGCGGAAAATCCTTCATTCCTGATTTCCAACTGGTTTCGCAACAAAGACACCATTGAGTTTTTGGGCGTTTGGGAAAGTCTGAACAACCCGAATTTTAATCATATCGAATTCGATAGGATTAAAAGTGAAGCCGGCTCCAACAAGTTTGTGCTTTCCACCAGCCGCTGGATTGACGAGACCGGCGCCATCGGCATCGTTTCCACGGCGGGGCGCTACGGCGGTACTTATGCGCACAAAGACATCGCTTTTGGTTTCGGCTACTGGATGAGTCCGGCTTTTCAGCTTTACCTGATCCAGGAATTTCAGCGGCTGAAAGAAGACGAAGCGCTGCGCCTGGGCGAGCAATGGAGCGTCAGACGCGAAATTTCGATGGCCAATCACCCCATTTTTACCAAAGCCGTACAAAAAAACCTGATCCCCGAACAACTGCCCAGAAATCAAACCGGCGTTTTTTATGCCAGCGAGACGGATATTTTGAATGTGGCGGTTTTCGGACTTCCCGCCCGCCAGTGGAAGCAGGCGAACCCCGACGCAAAAGGCAACATCCGCGATCACGCGTCTAATATTGATTTACTGATCCTTTCCAATTTGCAAGCACTGGATGCCAAGCTCATCGAATGGCAGTGCGACGTGGATCAGCGCGTGGAAATACTCACCGCCACCGCAAAAGAACAAAGGGCGATTTTGACCAAAAGCGCGGCGGCTAAGCGCCTGAAAGAGAAAAAATAAGCCGGTCGTTTTATGGAAATTTTTGAAATTTTAAACGAGGGCAAGCGCAATCAGATGCAGGGACTGGAGCCTGTCGTGCAACTGGCGCTGGACGAACCCGCACGGCTGGAAGAAGTCGTTGGATTCAGTTTTGACGCGACGCCGAAGATAGCTGCGCGGGCAGTCTGGGTGCTGCGCCAGGTTGGTGAGCGGGAGCCAAAATTGCTGATGCCGTTTAAAGAATACATCATAGAAAGACTGGACCGCGATTTG
>CALMIT010000654.1 GCA_937864255.1 uncultured Saprospiraceae bacterium | reverse complement strand
AAGAAATCCGGGCAGAAATTCCTGTTTCGATAAAAATGCCTCACGGTATGTTTTGTAATCTCGAGGGTACCTGCGGCATCATTCAAGATTTTCAACTAGAAATAAGCCACGAAGTGGTACAATTGCCTCCGGTAAAAATCTGTGAAAATGACTGCTACGATTTTTGCGGAAGAAATTATTGTGAAACTTCCAAAGCAATATGCCGCGAAGATTGCCGCACCGTCGTGCAGGAAATACAAGTGGAAGAACCTCAAAAACTGGACTACGGAACTGTAGAAATATGTCAGGGCAAATGCTTCACGCTCCCCGCCAGCGGTACACTCTTATGCGAACCCGGCACTTACCGGCTCCCCACGGGCGACGACTGCGGCACCGAAGAGATTGTGACTATTAAATATTATGACTTGCGCCCCGTTTCGATAGGCCCGATTACTGAAATATGCGACGCGCTGCATAGTTCTTACAATATAAGTTTTGATATTCTTGACGGCGTAGCACCTTTTAAAGTGAACGGCACGCAATTGCGCGACAATCACTTTGTCTCGCAGCGCATTCCCAACAGTACGCCTTTTCATTTTGAAATTGCCGATGCCAGCGTCTGCATATTGAAAAAAGAAGTTTTCGGTTCTTATGATTGCGGGCCGCTTTGTATTTCGGAGGCGGGTACGATGGAAGATCTCACTTTACAGGTCTGCGAGGACCAAACAGCTTTGGGCAAACACCTGGCTGATCACCAGATGGATGCCGATGACGCTTTTGATTTTGTTTTGCACACAAACAGCGAAAATGAATTAGGCGAGGTGCTTGCGCAAAATGAAAACGGAGCTTTTCATTTCCTGCCGGATAAAATGGAATATGGCAAACCTTATTATATCTCCTTCGTCGTCGGTAATAAAGTCAACGGCAAAGTAGATTTGAATGATCAGTGCCTCTCGGTAGCTCCGGGGCAGCCTGTTATTTTCAAACAAAGTCCTGTGACTCAAATTGCTGAAAACCAATCACTTACCTGCAAGGAACCTCAAATAGAACTTTGGATAAAACTTTCATCACCGACCGCGACTTGCCAATGGATAGACCCCGATAACATCCCGCACCATCAATCTTCCATCGTCGCTTCAAAAGCAGGAGCCTACCGCTGTATCGCCACATCGCCCAACGGTTGTAGTTTTGAAAAAACAGTGCTGGTCAGTGATGACAGAATTTACCCGGTAGCCGATGCGGGCGTCAGTCGGGAAATGAATTGCGATCAAACTTCCTTACGCCTGGACGGAAGCGGCTCGTCTGCCGGGGCTGAGTTTTCTTACGAATGGACAACAGACGGAGGATACATACAATCAGGAGCAAACACGCCGC
>CALMIT010000653.1 GCA_937864255.1 uncultured Saprospiraceae bacterium | reverse complement strand
ATGAAGAGGAATTGAGTGAAGATGAAGATATTTTCGATGATCCTTATTACGCAAGTAGAAAAAGAGAAAAGAAAATGAAAAAAGAAAAAGAGTAAAAAAATAATAAAAAGATTATTTTATTTATTTTCCAATCTCCCCCCCTCCCCCGACCGGCGAAAAAAAGGGTGATTCAACTCTGCCACCCGCCGCTCCACCGATTCCTGAAAATCCGCCGCTACCAGCCGGCTCAAAAGTTGGCGGATAGTTTTTTCACGGTTTTCGCCAGCGTCTTTTTGTGAAAGGCGCAGCCGTATCACGCCGTTTTTTATGCTGCCGCGATGATTTTGCAGGTCGGTTTCTTCCAGTTCCAGCGTGTATTTGCGTTCGCCCACTTGCAGCGTGTCACCGTTTTGGTAAGTTTTTTCTTTAAAATGATTTTGAAAAGCCTTGCTCTTTTGGAGTTGAAAAGCGGCCCACTCGCGAAAATGCTCCACCTGCTGCTCCTGCTGATTTTGGTTGAAATAAGAAGGCAGGCGGATGATCAGCCCTGATTTGCGCAAGGATACCCGCGCACTGTTGCGCCATTCGCGGTGAATGATGACGGGTACTTTATTTTCGCCAAATTGCCATTCCGTTTTTACGGGCTTTCTTTTCATCAAAATCAAAAATTAGGCTGCAAATTCCTGCAAGATACGCGCCTTCAGAGCGGCGCGGCGCTCCACCGAAACAAAGGCGGCGGCCGCGGCATCCAAAAGCAGTTTTTGAAAATCGGCTTTTGTAAAATGCAGGTGTTTTTCGACCACCTCGTATTCGCCGGAAATCGAACTGCCAAAAATAGCCGGGTCGTCGGAATTGATGCTGAAAGAAAGTCCTCTTTTTTTAAAAATGCCGACGGGGTGTCGCTCGTAATTTTTCACCCGGAAAAGTTTGACATTGCTGGTGGGACAAATTTCGAGGTGGACGTTTTTTGAAAACAAAAAATCCATCAAAGCCGCGTCTTCGACGGCGCGAATGCCGTGACCGATGCGACTGACGCCGAGCGTCTCAACGCAGGTCCGGATTTCGGTGGGAGGGCCAAACTCACCGGCGTGTGCTGTGCAACCCAAGCCAAATTCCTGCGCCGCTTTTTTAAAAAAATATTCAAAATCCGCGCTCGGAACGGACAATTCCTCGCCGGTGAGACCGATGCCACAGACGTTCAAGTCCAAAACCTGGAAAACTTTTTCAAAAACGTTTTTGGCTACTTCCCTGCCGTGATCGCGCTGTGTGTCAATGATAAAAAAAATGGTGTCTGACAGACCGGCATCTTCGATTTTCCGCGCCATCCGCTCCATAATTTTGAAAAAATTCATGCCTTTTTGCAGGTAATAAAAGGGCGTCCAGGAAAGCTCGCAGTGAAGCAGGTTTTCGGCTTTCACATAATCAACCACGTCCTGCACAAAATCCTCAAAATCTGACTCTTTGGTAATCGCCTCGCAGACGGAATAATACCGCCGCACAAAAGCGCCAAAGTCTGTAAAGCCGGACGCCTCGGGCGTATTCGTCCACTCCGGCGCCAGCCTCCCCGACCGTTCGTATAGACGCCTGACCGTGCGCGCCGCAGCCGTACCTTCGAGGTGCAGATGCAGTTCGATTTTGGGGAGGGAGCGATATTTATCGGTATCATTCATGCAAGAAAAAATCAACGGAAGGTGCGTCCGTCAAAAGTCAAAAAATTCCGGGAAAGGAACAAAGGATAAACAAACAAGAAGGAAAGAAAAAGTGCCCCCGACTGGACTCGAACCAGCACAGCTTTGCAGCCACTAGCTCCTGAAACTAGCGCGTCTACCAATTCCGCCACAGGGGCAATGATGTTTTTTTTGAAGAATGTCCCGCTTTCAGGACAAAGGCGGACAAAATTAGAAGAAAGCGCGAAGCAAAAAAAGATTGAGTGGAAAATAATTCTCAAAAAAAGGAAAGCAGCCTCTTTGTGTTTTTTGCCAAGTCAAAAAATATAGAAATAGTGAGAGTAAAGAAGAGGCTGCTTTTTATTTAACCTTCCTGCCTCGGGCAGGTTCCTAAACATAGTCGGTAGTAATACGCCCGCCATTCGCTATTCGCTGCCTTGTTTTTTGAAAAAAGCAGCCGTCCAAAACTTTTTTTGCGTTTTCTCAGGGTATTGCAAATTTGTCGTAGTTTTCAAAAAAATTTAAACACACTCATCTCCTCAAAATGGAATTCGCGGAAGCAAAAGACAAATTCATACAAGCCTGGGGTACTTTAGGATCAAGCTGGGGAATCAACCGCACCATGGCGCAAATACACGCACTTTTGCTCATCAGTCCGGTCGAATTAAACGCCGAAGACATTATGTCCGAATTAAAAATTTCGAGGGGAAACGCCAACATGAATCTGCGCGCGCTCATGGATTGGGGACTGGTGCATAAAGAAATGAAAACCGGCGAGCGAAAGGAGTTTTTTGTAGCTGAAAAAAACATGATGACCGTGGTGCGCAATATCGTCACACAGCGCAAAAAACGCGAACTGGAGCCTATGCTGGATATTTTGAGTGGACTGACAAACGTGGAAGGCAACAGCCCCGAAGCCGCCGAATTTACCAAAGTGATCAGGGATGTGCAGCTTTTTTCGCAGAAAGCCGACGCTACGCTCGAAAACCTCACCAAAGCCGACGCCAATTGGCTGATCAGCTCACTTTTTAAAGTCATAAAATAAAAAATGGCAAACCCGCATTTTTTACGGATTTGCCATTTGAATAATTTTTGAAAATTGAAAATTACAAAGTGCCACGCAATTCCTGTTCGCGCTCGATGGCTTCAAAAAGCGCTTTGAAATTGCCCTTGCCAAATGATTTGGCGCCGTTTCTTTCTATGATTTCAAAAAATACGGTGGGACGATCTTGCACCGGTTTTGTAAAAAGCTGGAGCAAATAACCTTCCTCGTCGCGGTCTATCAGGATATTCAGTTTTTTCAATTCCTCCAAATCCTCGTTGATAGCGCCCACTCTTTCCATCACATCGTCGTAGTAAGTTTCAGGTACGTAGAGGAAGTCCACGCCGTTGGCGCGCAGGCGGCTCACCGTTTCAATAATATCGTCGGTGGCTACGGCAATGTGCTGCACGCCTGCACTTTTATAAAAATCCAGGTACTCTTCGATTTGCGATTTCTTTTTGCCTTCGGCAGGTTCGTTGATTGGAAACTTGATGTAACCGTTGCCGTTGGATACCACCTTGCTCATCAGCGCAGTGTATTCCGTCGAAATGTCCTTGTCGTCAAAAGTGACCAGCAATTTGAATCCCATTACATCCTGATAAAATTGCACCCACTTGTTCATATCGCCGAGATCGACATTGCCCACGCAGTGATCCACATATTTCAAACCGCAAGACTGCACCGGATATACGCTTTTGCGCGCCTCAAATCCGGGCAAAAAAGCTCCGTGGTAATTATTGCGCTGCACGAGCGTGTGAATGGTTTCGCCGTAGGTTTTGATAGCGGCCATGATCACCTCGCCGTGTTCGTCTTTCTGGCGAATCGGCTCAAAGGCAATTTCT
>CALMIT010000652.1 GCA_937864255.1 uncultured Saprospiraceae bacterium | reverse complement strand
CGTAGCCGTGCGTAAGCGGGATGTCCCAATAGCGAAAATGGTTGTTGGTCGTCAATATGCGTGTGCCGGTTTCTGTCAGGGTGTCGCGGCGCAAAAGATTGCCTTCGATATCAAAAATTTCATTCACGATGGTACGCACCTCGTGTGCATTTTCATAATCAAAAACTTCATTGATTTGATAATACGCCAATCCTGCCCGCGCCGTCAGACCGCTGCGCCAGCGCACCGAGGCCCTGACTGCCGCGCCGAATGCAAAAGCAGCCCGCTCGGTAGAATCCCGCAGTTCTGAAAAATTATTTTGATCCACGCCGGTTTTGTCTTTCAAGCTTCGCAAAGCATAGCCGGGACCAGCCATCACATCCACATAAAAAGAGGAAAAACCGGAGGGCGAAAATGAAAAGCAGGATTGCGGGTCGGGCAAAGTAAGCTCGGAATTTTCATACGTTAAAAAAGAGCCGCGCGCGGGAAGCGGAGAAAGCATAATCGGGTTTTTCAAAAATGAAAATTCATTTTCAAAACCATCGCCGGAGGGTTCGGCAAGGTCAGCCGCTGCCAGCAGTGCCGGGGTAGCAGCACTCAGATTTTCTTCCGAAACGGCAGCTTTAGCCGGCGGCCGGTTTTGATGGGCGGCAGGCGTGGTTTTGAAAATTTCGTCATTGTGATCAGCAACTGTTTTGACAAAATTATTTTCCGCATTTGTAAGATTTTCTTGACTTATCTGTGCAGTAATCGCTTTTGCCGGGGCAACAATTTCAGCCGGACGGACGGTATTGTCTTTTTGATTTTGAAAAAAAGCATAAGCCAAAACGCCCGCGCTCAAGCCAAAAGCCCATAAAAAAATCCACCCGCCGCGGCGCTTTTTCCGGCGACGAGCTTCTATTTTTTGCCAGAGATTTTCGGGGATATCCGACTCATAACGGCTTAGTTTTTTTCCAAAAATGTCATCAAACGAATCTTGTTTTTGCATTTTACAGCTATTTTCAGAATGAAAATTTCATTTTATTAATTGGTTTTTGAAACGACCTCTCAGCTATCTACCGGCATACGTTCCAGTTCGCCGACCCAGCGCTGCAAAAGCCGTCGGGCTTTGGTCAATTGCGACCTCGAAGTACTCTCTTCTATTTGCAACATCACCGCTATTTCCTGGTGCGAAAAACCTTCGATAGCGTGAAGATTAAAAACCAGCTTGTAGCCGTCGGGCAATTTGTTGATGAGTCGGAGCAGGTTTTCTTCGCTTAATCGCGAGACGACTTCCGGATCAACGGACACATCAAGATCGTCGCTAAGGTCGGCGGGTGAATTTCGAAAATCTGCTTTTTGGAGATGCCGCAAGGCTATATTGACGACGATGCGGCGCATCCAGCCTTCAAAAGAGCCTTCATAATTGAACTGTCCTATTTTTTCGAAAATTCTTACAAAACCGTCCTGCAACCAATCTTCGGCTTCCATCGGGTGACGCGCGTAGCGCCTGCACACCGTGAGCAATCTGCCGGCGTACCGGTAGAAAATTTCGCGCTCACAATGTCGCTTTCCTTTTTTGCAGCCTTCTATTAGTTCTCTTTCGGTCACAGGTGGTTTTTTTGGTTATTACCGGCAAAAATAAAGCCTGTGAACAAGATACCCGAAAAGACAAATACGCTGCCCGACAGGAGAGATTTTTTTCAGGAAACAAAATTTTTATTAAAACGGGAGGGATAAAAAGGCGAAAGCGACCTGATTTCCGCAAGGAAACAGACCGCTTTCACTCAGAGGGCATTTAAGAAACACCAGTCAGATTGTGGAGGGATTTTCTGTCTATAAAGGCAGTAATCCGGTCACATCCACATCGAGCGTCAGAGTAGCGCCCGAGGTGATACTTACTGTATTCAAATCAGCACCTCCAATCAGGTTGATTAGCAAAGATCCTGTGATTTCGAGGCTGCCATCATTATTGGTGTCTTTGTAAGACACAAAATGCAGTTCGTAATCGCCGCTTTCCAAAAAAGAAATCCGGTAGTTACCGTTTTCATCTACTGCGTCGCTCGACACGGCATTTTTAAAATAAATTTCAGAAGCGCCCTGACCCTGCATTTCCGCAGTGCGATTAAAACTTCCTTTTTGGTAAGCATACACCACTATTTTGTCGCTGCTGGTAACAGCGTCGGTGCATTTACCTTTTACTGTACCTGATTCGCCTTTTTGTACGACCCGCACTGAATTTTGCAATTCGGATTGGGTGACAAAACGGTAGTCTTCCATTGTGCTGTTTTCATAGGTAATTGCTTTTCTGAGGTCAAAATCTACGACCAGGTTGTTTGTCCGGTCAGACTGAGATTGAAAATTTTTGGAAACCGTAATCTCCGTAGTCTGGTCGGATGAAAGCGATTTTTTCTCGTCGCCGGTCGTCAGTACATAACAGCCGGGGGAATTACCGTTGGCGTCTCTTTCATTGTCCAACACGAGCGTGATATTACTGTAAGAGCCCGTTTCAAGGTCGCCGTTACCGAGCGATTTTACTTGTCCGTCGTGATAGGCAGCCAGATCGAAAGTGGTTTTTCCGGCGAAGCCTTCCCGCGATTTTCCGTCTATTTTCACGTCAGCGACGGTGACAAAAACGCCCTTTACATTGGCGTCGTCAGATGGTCCGTCTGTGATTTCGAGGTTAACATTTCCGTTGAATTGGTCGCCGTCGTCATCATCTTTCTGACATGAAAGAATTGTAAAACAAAGCAGCGTCAGAAAAATCAGACCCGGGGAAAAATGAATTTTGTAGTTCATGGTATTAAAAGGTTTTATGAATAAATTTTTTTATAAAAAAGTGACTCAGGCTTTTACAATCAATTTCACTGATTGGCGCAGCATTTCGAGCCATTCTTTTTGCCCTTCGGGCACGCTGATATTCAAAGTCAGATAGTGATCGCCCGACAGCCAGACTTCCTGATAATGGATGTAGCCTTTGTGCAAAAAACTGGTCGTATAATGGTCGCCGGTGACAGACTGCGAAAGCACAATTATCTCCGCATTTTGATTGGCGTAAGACTGCATGTTGAAATCATAAATTTCCTGCGCGTCCCATCCGAATAAATCGTAAGCGCCATAAGCCGCTACCTGGAAAGTACCCGCCTCGTTGTATAATTCAATACCGTCGTCGTTGGCGCCTTCCTCTTTATTGACCAGCAACGTAGCCGGGTATTCAAGACAAAAATCAAAGCGGCCGTTGCAATAAGGCTCCGCGGTATTTGTCTGTCCGGCTGAAGCCGTCGAAGCGGTTGCAGCGTTTTTCTCGGGTTGATTAACCAGGAAAAACGGGAACAAGCTAATGATAGCTAAATTGATCAGGAATTTCATGGTTTTTCTATTTTGGGTAATTCAATCACGCCGCGCAGATTCGTCGAATCCGCACTGAGGCGCATAAACTTTTATGAATTTTAAAAAATCAAACGGTCGAAAGACCGGACAGGTAAGTTTTTAAATCAATATAAGATTGAGTTGGTTAGCAATGTTGCTTTTAATGGAAACGACAGCGGCGGCGGCGTGTTCAGGAAGTATTGAATTTTTTTGAAAGTAATGACTAATATTTTGATAATCAATTTTTTAAAAAACAAAAATCTCGCTTTTCAGCATTTAACATTATAATAAATACGAGCTGTTTTTTCTTTTGAACCTCTGGTAAAAAAATCCTGTTCCATTTTTTAGAAAACGAAAATCGGGAAGTTTTTGCCCGCATTTTCACGCAATTTTTAAGGATTTTTAAATAATAAATTATGTATCCCAATCAATACAACAACATCGTGGAAGCCCTCGAAGACTTGAAAAGCAGGGGCTTCAGCTCCGAATTTCTTTTTGATAAGGAAAGCGAAAAAATGAAATGCCCGGGTACGGGCAAATTTTACGCCCCGGATGAAATGTTCATCGCAGAATATCATAGATTTGAGGGCGACAGCAATCCGGCGGATATGTCCATCGTGGTGGCGCTGGAATGCAAAGACAAAACCAAAGCCGTCCTGGTGTCGCCGTACGGCACTTATGCCGACCGCAAGCTTTTGGTTTTCATTTCGAAAGTAAAAATCAAGCAACAGGCGGCCAAGTTGTAGTTTTGCAAAAAACAACCGCAGCACTCAGCAAAAACAAATGAGAAAACCGGCATTTGATCTGCGCAAGGCGAGTCATTTTTTGATCATCCTCACTTTGGTCGGGCTGCTGCTGTTTTTTGCCAAAACCATTATTCTTCCTCTGCTTTTTGCGGTCATTTTTTCGCTTATTCTGGACCCCATTTGCAGTTTTTTCCAAAAATACCTGCGGTGGCGCTGGCTGGCTATCCTTGCTACTTTCCTTGCTATTTTCATTCCTGTCAGTATCGGTATTTTTCTTTTCACCTACCAGCTAAAGGGCGCGGTGGAAGATTATTCGCTGATCACCGAAAGGCTGGAAGTGGCTATCAATGAGGGCTTTGCCTGGATAAATCAGTACGTGCCGATTTCGAGAAAAAAGGGGCTGGACTACATTTCCGAAAACCTGACTTCGATTATTGACCAGCCTTTTGACATGATTTCAGCGAGTATATCCGCATCCACTTCATTTGTCAGCAATTTTTTTCTCGTCCTGCTTTATTCATTTTTCTTTCTTTACTACAAGGCCGGTATTACCAGTTTTTTGCTTCAGCAGTCATCCAAAAAACATCGCGAATCTGCCGCCAACCTGCTCAGCCAGATAAAAAATATTACGCAGGATTACCTGCTCGGATTGGGTACGGTGATGCTCATTCTCGGTATTCTGAACAGCGTGGGTTTGATGGTGATTGGTATTGATTATGCGTTTTTCTGGGGTTTCCTGGCGGCTTTTTTGGCGGTCATTCCTTACATCGGCACTTTTATCGGCGGGTTTTTGCCTTTTTTGTACGCACTGGCCGTCACTGACACGCAATGGCAGCCGCTAGCAGTAATCGGCTTGTTTGTGCTGGTACAAACGCTGGAAGGTAATTTCATCACTCCTAAAGTGGTGGGCGATAATATTTCCATCAATCCTTTTACTGCGATTTTGGGGCTGATCATAGGCGGCAGTCTGTGGGGCATAGCCGGTATGGTGCTCGCGCTGCCTTTGCTGGCTATTTTTAAGGTCGTGTGCGACCACGTTCCGGCTTTGCAGCCGGTCGGGTTTTTGATAAGCAATGATCTTTTTGACAAGCCGGAAACTTTTTTGAAAAACTGGGACTCGGATAGGTTCCGCCTGTTTTCTCTTTTCAGAGAAAGACAATAATTGAATTTTAACTGGTTTTAGTAAAATAAAGAAAAGCCAATGCGCCTGGCTGCATTGGCTTTTCGAATAAAATTCTCATGGTCGAAAAAAAATGAAAGTACTTTTTATAAACTCCGTCTGATTTTATTTTTTTTAAAAAATAGCCGGTTCAAAATTTTCAAACCGGCTACCGACTAAAAACACCTAAAACCTATTTAATAATTATGACTAAAACACAAGAAGCAATTTCTTTTGGCGGAGTTTACAGCTCCAGGTATTGAAATTTGACCGGCAGTGTAAGCTCCACTTTCACGGGTTTGCCGTCTTTGATCGCCGGCACCCACTGGGGCATATTGGCTACGGCATCCACTGCGGCTTTCGCACAACCCTCGCAAGGATCTTTTTTGGTAGTCACCTTAAAATCCTTGCCGATTTTGCCGTTTTTGTCCACCACAAAAGTGACGTAATATGTACCATTTTGCCGTTTTTGCTCGGCGGCATCAGGGTAGTTTATATTTTTCCTGAAATAATCCCGGATGGCGTCATTCAGGCAATCTTCCTGATCTTTTTCACCCAGACAGGCTTCCGAAAAAAGCGGCAATCTGTCCACCTCGGGCAATGTGTAAGTTTTTGCGGTTTTGCGCGCAGGCCTTGATACCGGCGTCACTGTCGCTTCGCTGATACCCAACTCCGCTCTCTCGCTGACTTCGTAGTAAAAACTGTTTGGATCGTACTCGAATTCAGGGTCAACGGTCACGGAATAATTTGAAATTTCGGCGCCCTCATTTTCCTCGACGGTCATATCCATGCTCTCTTCTTCGGTGGTAAAATCGGTCGTCGCTTCGGTGTCGGGGGCATCTTTACACGCGATAAAAACAAGCATGAAGAAGCCCAATAAGATACACGAGATTTTTTTGATCGAATTCATTTCTTTTCTTTTTAAAAGGTTAAAAAATTGATTTTCAATCAGTTAGAAAAGTATCATGAATTCATACGAAGATTTTAAACTGGTAAAAAATTGTGATTTTAAAAGTGGAAGCACCGGAAGAAATATATCCGATGCTTCCATGAAACCTCTGTGGTTTCAGTATCTAAGACGACCAAAACCAGCGTGGTTTTTGGCCGGGAAAGCCGGATTGGTATCAAAGAAACTATATAATATGAACCGCAATTTTGTCGCCCGTGTTCAGCGGGTTTTTAATTTTTTTAAAAATAAAAACGGAGCCTGGCAAAGGGGGAATTTTTTCCAGACTCCGTCCGACATTTGAGAACAATACAAGATTCTTATAAAAGTAGCGGGCTATTTATAAGCCCAGATGTGCCTGTGGGAAATTATCCAGAATTTTCTCTTTGAGCTGCTGGCGGGCGTAGAAAATCCTGCTTTTCACCGTACCGATCGGTATATTCATCGCCTCAGCGATTTCTTCGTAGTGAAAGCCCTCAAAAAACATTTTGAACGGAATTTTGTAGTCGTCCGTCAATCCTTCCACCAGCGCTGTGAGGTCCTTCATGACGATATTGGACAAAGCGTTGTTTTCGCAATTTTTATTTTCCAGTGCGAATCCGACATTGTCCAGTGGCAATTCCAGGTTTTCGCGTTTTGATCTTTTGCGGTAGTTGTTGATAAAAGTATTCTTGATAATCGTAGCCATCCAGGCTCTGAAATTGGTTCCAATCTGAAAACGGTGGCGATTTTTAAACGCACGGTAAGCTGCTTCCTGCAATAAATCGTGCGCGTCTTCTGCGTTTTTGGTGATACGCATGGCAAATCCGAAAAGGATTTTGTTGAACTCGGCAAAGCGAGTGGTGAATTCCATGGTTGTCATAATCTTGGATTTTTGGTTATTTAGAAATGAAAATTTGTTTTGAACGCGTCGTTGAATCTGTGATTTTTTGTCATTGCGGCAATCTTTTTTGCCGCCAACAGACTTAAAACTGTACGTGAATCGTTTACCCGTCAAACAACATCTAAGCTCCCTAAAAAATACCTTTTCCCTTTCAACCGTCGTCCTTTTCAAGCGGCAAACCGGCTTTGCAGGTTTGCATAATTGAAAATAACTGCCGGACGAGCCCTTTTTATTATAGTGTCGCGAAAAAAAAATTTGCAGCACCACGTTGCTGGGATGGCATTACTTTTTCAAAAATTCCCGATTTCCTTCTTTATCTTTTCGGCTCTCTTTTTCGGCTGAAAAAATTGTGAATCGGGCAAGGGATAAAAAATACCGACATAAAACTATTCAAAGTATTTTTTCGAAAATGCTAATAAAATTCACAAATTCAATTCAAATAACTCAAACAGCGTGCCAATTTTATAATAATTTGATTATCAACAATTTAGAATCAATTTTTAAAAATAAAACTTCTTTTATTTAATCATTTTTCCTAAATAAAAGAAATTTTGTAAACTAAATTCACTTAATTATTTTTAAATTTCGCACCTGCTAAAAAATACGGGAATGCCTCAAAAAAATCTGCTTGAAATCTACCTGGAAGCGTCGGAGCTGATCGAAACGGGAGCCGTCTGGCTTCGCGAGGACGGACAAATCATCGGGGTGAATTCTATTTTCGCGAATGAACTGGGCGCGCAGCGGGAAACGCTCGCTCAGAAAACCATTTTTCAGGTGGATGCTCACATGAATCTGCTCACCTGGAAAAAAACCTGGAAAGAACTGCAAACAAAAGGGCAAAT
>CALMIT010000651.1 GCA_937864255.1 uncultured Saprospiraceae bacterium | reverse complement strand
ACTGTTCCCGTACCAATCGGTAATACGCTCCGCGCAAATCAAACAACTCGGCATGAGCGCCGGCTTCGGTGATGGAGCCGTTTTCGAGTACGACGATGTTGTCGGCATTTTTGACGGTGCTGAGGCGGTGGGCTACCACGATGACCGTTTTACCGGCGAAGAATTTTTGCAGGTTTTCCAGGATGATTTTTTCGGTGTGCGCGTCCAGCGCGTTGGTAGCTTCGTCAAAAAAAATAAAGTCGGGATTTTTATACACCGCGCGGGCGATGAGCAGGCGCTGCCGCTGTCCGGCGCTGATTCCGTTGCCCGTCGCGCCGATGCGCGTATGGTAGCCGAGCGGCAGGTTTTCCACCAAATCGCGGATGCGCGCCCGATCAAACCCGCGCCCCAGTTTTTGCATATCTGCCTGGTTTTCAGCGCTTTCGCTTTCCGCAATATTATTGGCAATCGTGTCCGAAAAAATAAACCCGTCTTGCAAAACTGCTCCGCAGCGCGCGCGCCAGGCAGCCTGATCCAGGCTTTTCAACTGGCTCCTGCCCACTTTAATGCTACCCTCCGATGGTTCGTAAAAACCGAGCAGCAACTTGATCAAAGTTGTTTTGCCACTCCCGCTGCCGCCCACTATAGCCGTGATTTTTCCTTTCGGAATTTCAAGATTAACATCGCGCAAAGCCCAGTCCGCCAGCGCATTGTATCGAAAAGAAAGCCCACTGATCTCGATGGCGTTTTCTTCATGCAGCACTTTCGGCAGGGGCGCTTCTTTGTTTTCCTGTGCCGGATTTTCAGCCTCGCCGTCCGTGCTGATGCGTTCGAGGCTGATGCGCGCGTCCTGCGCGGCGCGGATGAAGTGGATAAACTGCTGCAAGGGCACATTCATCATACCCACGATGTATTGCACGGCGAGCAGCATACCCAGCGTCATTTGTCCGTTGATGACGGCGCGGGCGGCTATGAAAGTGATGATAATATCTTTCAGATTGGTGACAAAAAGCGCACCCGCATCCTGGTATTGCGTGATGGAAAGCGAGCGGATATTTGTCCTGAAAAGTTTTGCCTGAATCTCCGTCCAGCCGCGGCGATGTTTTTCTTCGCTGTTTTGCAACTTGATTTCGGGCATTCCCTGGATCAGTTCGATCAACGTGTTTTGATTATCCGACAAATGTTGAAAACGCCGGTAGTCCACCTGTTCCCTTTTTTTCAAAAAAAGAAAAATCCAGGCGATGTAAAGTGCGGCGCCCAGCGCAAAAACCAAAAATATCACCCAATGGTAAATCAGTAATACGAGGCTGAAAATCAATAAGTTGAAAACAGAAAAAACGGTGGATAAAGTGGTCGAAGTCAGGAAAGATTCGATGCGGTGGTGGTCGCCGATGCGTTGCAGCAAATCGCCCGTCATTTTGGTGTCGAAATACGAGAGCGGCATTTTCATCAGTCGTGAAAGGTAGTCCGCGATCAGCGCCACATTCACCCGGGTGCCGACGTGCAGTAAAATCCAGTTTTGAATAAACTGCACCACTGCCTGGCTCACAAACAGCATCAACTGCCCGATCAAAACCAGCCACACGAAACTCAAATCCTGGTTTTGAATACCGACATCCACCACCGACTGGGTCAGAAAAGGAAAAATCAACTGAAAAATGCTGCCCAGCACCATGCCCAAAATCAATTGCGAAAGCAGCCGGCGATGCGGGCGGAGGTATTGAAAAAGAAAAGAAAAGCCTTTTTGTGGCGGCGCTTCATTTTCCAGATCGTAAAATGCAGGCGTGGGTTCGAGTAAAAGTGCGAGGCCTTCCCCGTCGTCGTCCGACCATGATTTTAAAAATTGCCGGTGGCTGAGTTTGCGAATACCCTCGGCAGGGTCGGCGATGTGTATTTCCGATTTTGAAATTTTAAAAACGACGACAAAATGCTGCTGATTCCAGTGTACGATGCAAGGCAGCGGCGCGCCCGTCAGTCCCGGCCGGTCTTCTTCCGACGCAAAAGGAATTTTCACCGGCATGGTGCGAAAACCAATCGCCTCGGCAGCTTTCGAAATGCCCGCCAGGCTCACGCCTTCGCGGTCGAGATGACTCTCGCGGCTCAGCGTTTGCAGGTTAAAATGCCTCCCGTGATGCGCAGCCACCATCCGCAGGCAGGCAGGCCCGCAGTCCATCGCGTCGTGTTGGTGGTAAAAAGGAAAAGGCATTTCCGGGAAATTTTGTTACCTGATTTTCACTGCTTCAAAATTATCAGCCTGTTTTTAAAAAAGCATTTTTGAAAAGTATTTTTTGCGTTTTGGCTTTTCAAATTGCAGTTTCCAAAAAAAATTATATAGTCTGTGCCAGTAAATCCGGGCTTTCCGGGCGATTTGAAAATAATTTTTAAAAAAAATTAAAAACAGTTTTAGGGTGTCGGAAAGTCGCTTTGTCTTTTAATCGTCTTTGCCGTGAAAGGCAGCATTTCAAAAAATCAAGTTTGGTTTTTGAAATACTCGAAGGGTGCGCACCTGCCGGGACTGGCAATTTTTTACAATCAAATTTAATCATTTAAAATCCGACTGAATTATGAAAAATGTTTTGTTTTTAATGCTCCCGCTTGTTTTGTTTTTTCTTGCTTCTTGCGAAAAAGACGCAATTGAACCGACGAAAACAGACATCCTGACCAACGCCGCCTGGAAAATCACCAGCATGACTATCGCTGATACCGACGGCATAGAATTCGAAATCATCGGCGACCTGGAAAGTTGCGAACTCGACAATCTGCATTATTTCAAATCAACCGGCAGCTTTGTGATCAACGAAAACACGCTGAAATGTGAAGACGAAGACCCACAGGAATACGCCGCAGGTAGCTGGGCGCTTTCACAAAACGACACCAGACTTGTGATTGCAGTGGACGACGAGTCCAAAGTTTGCGACATTTTGCAACTGGATGCGAATAAAATCAAGTTCAAATATGTCGAAACCGACGAAGAACTTACTTCCACTTATTCCATCACCATGACGGCGGTAAAGTAATCGCAAATCAGGAGACGAACCAAGTGAGGCGATTTTTGAAATCCCTCACTTGGTTTAATTTTGCCGCATGAATAAAATGATTTATCCGCTTGCATTGCTGTTTTTACTGGCTGCTTGCGAAAAAGAAATCCAGCTTCCCAAACCGCCTTTCGTGCCGCAATTAGTGGCTTTCGGAAGTTTGACGCCTGAAAACGCTTCTTTGGTTTTGATTTCGACGCGCAGCGATTCTGACCCAAATCTCGAACCTGTTTACCTCGACAGCGCGCAGGTTTTTATCAAAAAAAATTCAAACCTTTTCAAACTATCGCCCGACGCCGGCAAAGGCGCGGGTCATTATATTTTAGACGGACTTGATTTTGAAGAAAATGAAACCTATGAATTGCAGGTGAGTCGGCGCGGTTTTGCCGAAATCAGCGCGCAGGCAGTTTTGCCTCAAAAAATCAGGATGGAAAATTTGCAGGCGCAAATCCTGCAAATCCGTCCCGCCGAGTCCGACAATCAGGACTATTATCGCATTGAAGCTGCCATGGATTTGCCGCATTCGATTGCCGGCGAGGCGTATGCAAGTTTGTATTTTGAAATCGAAACGGAAGAAAAAATTCCGCAGCAAAATGGCGACACCATTCTAATGAAAAGCAGGGTGAGTCCGCTGCAATTATTTCCAGAATTACCGGCCAATCTTGGTTATCTGCCAGCAGTCAGTAAACTTGTTTTTAAAAAATCGGAGCTGCCTGAAAATGGGAAAGTGGTCATCAGCGGCGAGTTTCTTTTAAATAAAAATGCGCGACCGAAAAGAATAATGGCGCAGTTGGATGTTTTTTCGGAATCTTATTTTTTATTCGCACATTCGCTTGAGCGGCAAAGCAATTACACGCCCGATTTGCCGATTATAGAAGCAGAATTTATCTACACAAATGTGCAAAACGGCTTTGGCTATTTTTCCGGTTTTCAAACTGCCCACGCAAATGCGCCCGTTGAGTAAATTTACTTGACCACCAGTCCTTCGCCAAAATCGGCTGTCGTACTCACAAATCCGAGCTTGCCTTCCGCATTTTCAGCCATCAAAATCATTCCCTGCGAATCCACGCCGCGCAGCTTGCGGGGTGCAAGATTGGCGAGTACCACCACTTTTTTGCCGACCACTTCTTCGGGTGCAAAGTGCTCCGCGATGCCGCTCACGATGGTGCGTTTTTCAAAACCCAAATCCACGAGCAGCTTGAGCAATTTGTCCGCTTTCGGAATGCGCTCGGCTTCCAGAATCGTGCCGGTGCGGATGTCCATTTTTATAAAATCCTCGTAAGAAATTGTTTCTTTCATCGGTTCAAAATTGTTTGCGGGAGCCGGCGTGGCAGCAGCTTCCGATGCTTTCAATTTTTCAATTTGTGCTTCAATGATTTCATCGCCGATGCGCGAAAAAAGATGCTCCGGCTGGCCGAGTTGAACGCCGGCTTCTATGATCGGTTCGCCTTCGCCCAGTTTTTCGAGCAGCGTTTGTAATTCTCCCTTTTCTTCGATTTTCGGCAAATTGAGCATGTCGCGCAGTTTGTCGGAGGTAAATGGCAAAAACGGACGGCAGGCAACGCTCAGCGCCGCCACGATTTGTATCGCCGCATTCATGACGGCGGCGACTACCTCCGGCTGGCTTTTTTGCAAAGCCCAGGGCTGGTTGAATTGCAAAAGCTGGTTACCCGAACTACTAATTTCCATCAAAGCCTTCAATCCTTCCCTGAAATTATAATCGTGAATGGACTGCACCACCTCGAGCAGCCGGTCGTGCAGGTCGAGGATTTCGGTTTCGTGATAAGCATTTTCGTTCTCGCCCATGCTGCTCACGAATTCCACATTTTCGTCAAAATCCGGCACTTTGCCCTCGTAAAATTTATTGGTCAGCACCATCACGCGGTGTACAAAATTGGCGAGGTTGTTCACCAACTCATTATTGTTGGTTTCCTGGAAGTCCTTCCAGGTGAACTCGCTGTCCTTTTGTTCGGGCATATTTTTTATCATATTGTACCGCAACACGTCTTCCAGTCCCGGAAAATCTGCCACGTATTCATGCACCCACACCGCCCAGTTTTTCGAGGTTGAAATTTTGCGGTCTTCGAGATTCATAAACTGGTTGGCAGGCACATTGACCGGCAAAACATAATCGCCGTGCGCCTTCAAAATCACCGGAAAAATGAGGCAGTGAAAAACGATATTGTCTTTGCCGATAAAATGAATCAGCGCGCTATCCTCGTCCTGCCAGTAATCTTTCCAGTCTTTTCCTTTGTCGGCCGCCCACTGGCGGGGGGCGCTTCTGTCAACGAGGGGCGGACCGAGCCACACGTACAGTTTTTTGCCCACAGCGCCGGGAATTTCCGGCGGCACATCCACGCCCCATTCGAGGTCGCGGGTCATGGCGCGGGGTTGCAAACCCTGATCCAACCAGCTTTTGCACTGACCCAAAACGTGATTTTTCCAATCTTCCGGGTCGTGGTGCATTTTACCGTCAAGGGTACCATTTTCA
>CALMIT010000650.1 GCA_937864255.1 uncultured Saprospiraceae bacterium | reverse complement strand
GTCTATTATCGTTTGAATACCGCTTAATCCGCCAGGTTTTATCCAAGTTGCAAAAGACAATTTTGAAAAAGTAATTTCCATAAATCCGCCATCGCGACTAAAACGCAGATAAGTAGAGCCGTCAAAACTGGCTGCATGTCTGCCCGTGACCTGGTCATCGGAATAGCTAATGTTGCCGCTTCCGCCATTTTGATGGTAATTATTGCCGGAGGCATCGTCTGTAATGTTTTCAAAATCCCACCTTGCCGTAGGCATTACATCTTCCCAAACGTAAGTGTACGGAGTGGCGCCACCAGTGGTAAAAGCATTGATAGCTCCGTCGTCCGTCAGCCCGCTACAGCCTGCGTGATATGGCACGAGACTCAACGAAAGCGCACAATCCGGATCGTCGCAATCCACCAATCCGTCGCCGTCGTCGTCCAGCCCGTTGTTGCAAATTTCCACCTCGCATTGCACCACTTTTCTGATTTCCACGCCGTCTATCGCAATTCCGACATTACCGGGATTGGTAAAATAAACGGACTTCAGCGGATTGGCGGCGTCATAGGTAAACAGGTAATAAAATTTTTGCCAGTTCAGATTATTCCAACTACTGCTGGCAGGTATTTTCCATTCCGAAATTTGTTTTGGCGTGGAGCCATTTCCAAAAATTGCTTCTACAGAAATAGTGCCCGCTGATTGTGAGACGCCGGAACCGGTTGGAAAACCGCTTCCGTTCAGCGCCGCATGCCAGGGAGCCGCATAAAAACTAAACACGTACGGCTTGCCGTCTTCAAAAGGAAAACTGGTCGCGATGGAACTATTTGTAGCCCAACAAAATGAATTACCCGGAATCCACATAAAATGATCGCCCTCGGGGTTGTTGACTGCATCCGATTGATCATTTATGTAAAAAATATAATTATTTGGAATGGCGGGCACCCAGTTGTCTACGACATTAGGCTCGGCGTTGGAGACTGCCGCTGCGGGACTACCCTGCAAAGTAGTGGCAAATGATATGTCGTCTTCATGCGATTCAAATCCGCCGTTGCCCAAAATATTCGCGCCCGAGCCGACTTCCAGCAGAGTGCCTCCCGTGGTCGAAAAACAAAAATCATCAAAATATGCTGACATGCCGCCGTCCGAATATGCCCAGATGCGTGCCTGCGTAGCGCCCACAGGCGGCACGCCGATGACAGAAAAATATTGATAATTTGAAGAATTGACATCGTCGGCAGCAAAGGCAATTTCATTGCCTCCGGCGTTCAGCCAGTCTATGCCGAAGCCTGCCCAATTACTTCCGGTCTTTTTAGCCCAGGCTTCCAACCGGTACACCTGTCCGGCAGTGACCGGGATGGTTTGCGATACGCCGTGGTTCGCTCCCGTCAGGCGCAGGGCTTTGGCGCCGGAATACGGATCAGAAACTGCCGCCGGCGTACCGTCGGTTTCCCAGCCCGAAAGGTCGGATTCAAATCCGGGATTGTTCAATAAAATACAGGCTCCGAAAGCCTCCGGAGCACAATCTGGATCGTCACAGTCTATCAGCCCGTCGCCGTCGTCGTCAATGCCGTTTTCACAAATTTCCACACAGCCCTCGTCTATCTCGCCATTGCCGTTGTCGTCAATTCCATTATTACAAAGTTCAGGATTGCAATGCACCGAAGCGCGCACCAAAGCCTGGTCAAAAATTGCTTTTCCTTCCAGTGTCAGGTGTTTGACTGGGTCAAAATAACTGGAAACCGGAGCCGGTAAAGCGC
>CALMIT010000649.1 GCA_937864255.1 uncultured Saprospiraceae bacterium | reverse complement strand
TTTTTGGATTTGGTTTTTGGGCTGGCTTGGCGGCAAACAGTTTTTTGCTCCTGTGCTTTTTGCTGCTCGTATTTTGGCTGGAAAAAGGAGCTTTTTTGAAAAAGAAAAGGCTTTAGCCGTTTGACCAAAGCCTTTTGCAATTTAAACCACGTGTGATAATTATTTGTCTGCCACTGCCCACTTCAATACTTTCATATTTCCTTTTGCGTCCGTGATTTTGAAAAAATAAACGCCCGCATGAAGTCCCGAAGCAACAGGCTGCCAACTTATTTCCGAATTTTTGATTTCTGCTGGACTCCAGTTTTTCAAAAGCCTGCCTTGCAAATCGAATAATAACACCCGAGCATTTTCGGGAATATTGACCACTTGTACCTGCCCGCCGCCATTTTCTGTCGCACAACAATAAGGGTTGGGGAAAATTTTAATCGCGTCGAGAGGATTGATTTCTTTCGAAATTTCTTCCGTTTTGGAGACAAAATTGTCGAGGGCAAATTCATAAGTCGGGTAACCGTTTTTCACACCCGTACCCGTTTTCACCTGAAAAGGATTGTCCACGCGGAGTTTGAAAATCAGGTCGTTCGGTATCAGCCCGTTTTTGTAATCCAGCAACTGAGCGCCTTCTTTCAAAACAGGAAACCCCGCCCAGGTCAGATCGCGCAAACCCAGCACTTTCCGCAAGCCTGATTGCCCGGGTGCAAAATACCCTCTGAGCCTTTCGCAGCCGTCGTATTCCTGAGTAGTTACGTAAATATGATGCAATCCGCCCGCCATGAACTGCCAAAGTTGTGGGGTACCCGGATTTCCTGTTTCTATAAACTCCTGACTGGTCGGATTCCACATCATATCAGCCCCGGTCGGCGGCGTAGGGAATGCGCCTCTGGTGCAGAGGTCAAAAGACTGGATCACCGGCTCGTCGCAGCGATAAACAGAGGCTTCTCCAAAGAAAATATTCAGCCGCTCGCCACTTTCTACATCAATTGCATAACCTGGAAACCAGCCCATACCTTCACCGTCGCCGTCGGGATCGGGCAACCCGTCGTTATCGTTGTCTTCTTTTCCCACGGAAGGGCGTGCTCTTAGTTCAAAGTGCGGACGACCGCCTTCCGGCGTCAGACCAAACTGGCTTATCCAGGGCGAGGTAGCTTCTACTATAACACAACGACTCCACTTGCTTTTGTCGGAAGTCAAGACAATGTCCACGTTGTTCAGTGCTCCCAGCGCCTTGTTGCTATTAATTTGTAACATTTGTTGTCGAACCAGCCCTCCATTCTGTATCCAAACCGGAGTCATGTATCCGTTGTAAGGACTTTGTACGTCAATCCGGTAATTCAAAACGAAGTAAGGAACGAACCAGCCGGGACCGATACCCGATAGAATTCCATTGGGATTTATAGTGCCATCACCTCCCGAAAAACAATCAGCAACTTCGGTATAGTTGAACGGGCGCGGGCCGGAAGGGATTCCCGAAAACCATTTTTCACCGGCATCATCGGCATATACCTGTTCAAAAGAGGCTTTACCAGGCCCGTCGGATTTACAAAGAAGGTCGCCGATTTCAGGCACATCGCGCACCAATACCGAAATGCCTAATTCGGGTATCAATTGCTCGTTGTGTACAGAAATGGGATGGTCGCTAATCCAGACCTGACTCGGGTCGTCAAGGTTGGTCATGCGCCAGTTAGCCGGCATTTGCAATGTGTTGTCCGCAAGATTGTTGTCTTCAAGGGTGATTTCAAACCTGCCGGCGCCCACGCGGGCCGGATCCACCACTTTGATTTGAATGGGCGCCCGTCGCCCGTCGTATTCAATACGTCCGTCAAAATCATTCGTGATAATTTTTTCCCGGCTCAATTCCGTCATATCCAAAAAGAAGCCGCCCATACCCACGCCCTCCAATCGCGTAATGGGTACCACATCGCCGTAGTTTTGATCAGGCGGGCGCGTATTTTGCGGGCGGGCAGTATAGACACGTGTATTATTTTCCCCCTGGATGTATGCGATTTTTTGCCCGCTGCCCAATCCGCCCGCCTCGGTTTGATTAAAGTTTTTCCAGTCGTTGTGCGCATAAGCCACCGCCATAAAATGGTATTCCTGATTGTTTTTCAAACGCGTGTCGCCGGAGGCAAACAGATCGTCGCGGATTCTCACGCTGTGTCTGAGCGCGTCTGTGTCTGCGGAGGGCGATAGCACTTGTTCTTCTGGCACCCAGATGGGTGGTGCGTTAGGATTGGGATTGGTCACGGGGTACCAATTGTAAATTTTTCCTACCCCGTTTTTCAAATCCGTC
>CALMIT010000648.1 GCA_937864255.1 uncultured Saprospiraceae bacterium | reverse complement strand
AAGAAGGTAATTCAAAACTTCTGAAAGGCCCGGTACCGGGGCTGACGAGCATGATGCCCGCCGGCTTTGGAATGCCGAGCGCCTCCCATTCCGTACTCATATTTGCAATAATAGCGCCGCCGAAAGAGTGACCCACCATACACACCGGCGCATCGCTCGGCCGAACGTGGTCGCCGCTTTTCAATTCTTTCAGAGCATTTTTTATGGCAGTCGCCGTGTTGGATACAAATTGATCCGGCGACGGTGTGAACAGATTTTTTTGATACCTCGGAAATACGACAATATTACCTTTTCTGACCAGGTGGCTTATCCAACCGCCAAAAACCATCGGGTTGTAGGCAGAATAACCGTGCATGAAAACGACGACGGGCGCTTCGGCAGGTTTGGGTTTGGCGGGTTCAAAAAGCCAGTAGCCATCCGGCTCATCGGCATAATTTTGAAAAATGACAGAGTCGTGTACATAATCGGCGCCTCCGGGGCCTGTTTCGGCTTGTGCCGGAAATTCAACATCTTGCGCAAAAATGATCAGCGAGATTGCCCAAAATGCCAGGGAAGAAAACAGCTTGAAAAACATGGAAAGTTTTATTTATCGTGTAAACGGGAAAAATGAACGCAATTTTGGGCGGATAGTTTTTGATAGCTTGAAAAAACACTGCTAATTTACCGCCCGTATTATTCGAAATTTTTAAAATGAAAAATAATCAGCCGGTCGGGGTTTTGGGAGCAGGGAGTTTTGGTACTGCCATCGCAATGCTGCTGTCGCGTAATGTTGACGTGCTGCTGTATTCCAGAAAACAGGAAGTGGTGGACGTTATCAACCAGTCTCACGAAAACCTGGGCATCCGGCTGAGCAAAAGAGTGCGCGGTACAACCAGCCTCGAAGAAATAGCCGAAACCTGCAACCTGCTTTTTCCGGTTGTGCCCTCCGACAACTTTCGGGGATTAATGCAGGAAATTTCGCCTTTTTTGCATCCTTTTCACATCATGATCCACGGCACGAAAGGTTTTGATGTGGCCGGCGCAGATATAGATATTTTGCCGGATCAACCACTACTAAAAGAGCAGGTCAGCACGATGAGCGAGGTGATTTTGCAGGAAACTGTGGTGGTGCGGGTGGGTTGCCTGTCGGGGCCAAATCTCGCCACCGAAATTTTGCAAGGGCAGCCTACGGCTACCGTCATCGGAAGCCGGTTTGACGAAGTAATTGACATCGGCAAAAAAGTTTTGTCCAGCCCTTCGTTCCATGTTTTTGGCACTTACGACCTGATAGGCGCAGAATTGGCCGGCGCTTTAAAAAATATTATCGCCATTGGTTCCGGTATTTTGCGCGGCATCGGCTTGGGAAAAAATATTCAGGCCATGCTCATTACACGCGGGTTGGTAGAAATGGTGTATTTCGGCAAAGCGATGGGCGCTACGAGTCAGGCGTTTTTTGGTACGGCGGGCATCGGCGACCTGGTGGCGACGGCTACCAGCAAAGAAAGCCGGAATTTTACTTTCGGATACCGGCTGGGGCAGGGCGAAAAACTGAGTGAAATACAGGCTTCCATGCCCGAACTTGCCGAAGGTGTGCGCACTCTGAAAATAGCTAATTTACTCGCAAAACAATACAAACTGCATGTGCCGATAACCCAGACTTTGTACAAAATTGTTTTTGAAAATTTTGAAATCGAACGCGCTATCGAATTTCTGATGCGTTACCCTTATGATGTGGACGTGGATTTTATGTAAAAAATGCTTCCATCCTTCGTCCGCCGCCATTCGTCGCCAATAAGGTACATTGGTATAGTCCTTTTTAGAAAACTTGCGTCTTTATTCTACATTTGCAACCTGTTTGAGAGAAAGTCCATTTTAAAAAACTTTATACAGCTTGTATGGATTATTTAATTATGATAGGCCAATTGATGTTGAGCCTTTGTATTTTAATCATTTTGCATGAAATGGGACACTTTTTGCCCGCCAGGTGGTTTAAAACCCGGGCAGAAAAATTTTACCTGTTTTTTGATCCCTGGATTTCTTTGATAAAAGCCAAAAAACTGAACGGCTCCTGGCAGGTAAAAACTGCGCTCAGCAAAAATCAGGATTTTGAAAATGACGACGAAGACGTGACCGAATACGGACTTGGCTGGCTGCCGCTGGGCGGGTACGTAAAAATAGCCGGTATGGTGGATGAGAGTTTTGACCGCGAACAACTCGCCAAACCACCACAACCCTGGGAGTTTCGCTCCAAGCCAGCCTGGCAAAGACTCATCATCATGCTCGGCGGCGTTACAGTCAATTTTTTGCTCGGCTTCCTGCTTTTTGGTTTCGTTTTGTGGTACTGGGGCGAGGAATATCTTCCCGCTCAAAATGTGACTTACGGCATCTACGCGGATTCTTTGGGGCGCGAGATGGGACTGCGCGACGGCGATAAAATTCTTTCCATCGGCGGCGCGCCTTTTGAAAAATTTTCTGATAAAGAACTGGTAAGGGCGGTAGTGATCAATGACGCCAAAAGCATGACCGTGGAAAGAAACGGCGAGAAAATCGACCTCGCCATCGATCCGAAATTTACCTCCTTGCTTTCGAGCAATAAAAATAAAGACAAGCGGATTTTTGGCGCAAGGCAGCCGATAGAAGTGGGCGAAGTAGTGAAAGGCTCGCCTGCCGAAGGCGCCGGGCTGCGTGAAAATGACAAAGTAATCGCCTTGAATAGCGAACAGACTTTGTATTTCCATGAGTTTTATAATAAAATCAAAACGCAGAAAAATGCACCGGTAACTGTAACCGTCCTGCGGAACAGCAAAGATACGGTTCAACTTTCCATGACGACGACCGAAGAGGGAACGATCGGTTTCGCTCCTTTTGGCCCCGAAAAGTTTTTTGAAGTAAAACGTGAAGATTATGGCGTGGGGCAGGCTTTTTTGATGGGATTCACGAAAGGCTGGACTTTTCTTTCTGACCAGGTCAAAGCTTTTGGGCGGATGTTTTCAGGACATATCAAACCCTCCGAGAGCCTGGGCGGCTTCGGCACTTTTGCAAAATTGTACGGCACGCAGTGGGACTGGGAAAGATTTTGGAATATGACCGCGATTGTGTCGCTCATCCTTGCATTTATGAACTTATTGCCGATTCCGGCGCTCGACGGCGGACACGTGATGTTCCTGCTTTGGGAAGTATTTACCGGACGCAAACCGAGCGATAAATTTTTGGAATATGCCACGACCGCAGGCTTCGTACTCGTACTCGGTTTGGTAATTTATGCCAACGGACTGGACGTGCTGAGGGGTTGCAATTAGAAAAAATCAGATTTCTTTCGTCATGATTTCCAGTTCTTTTTGCAGATTTTCGGACTCTGCGAGAGATTCTGTTTTTTGAATGCGGATGGATAGCTCGTCCATCGTTTCAAAAAAACCTTCGTCGAAGGCAAGTTGGGTTTTGAAAGCCTCCATGTCGGCCATTTCTTCATAACGATTCTCTCTGAGTTGTTTCAGTTGATGAGTTTTTTCGGCGAGTTGTTCCACCAGTTTTCGGTTGTGTTGCAGCGTCTCCAACTTATTCAGGCAGGTTTCATAAAATTTGATCTTGGCTTCCCGCAGCGCTTTTTCATTTTGAAAAGAAGCCAGCAAATTTTCCAGACGCGTCAGTGTGGACGCATTTTTTAAAACAGGTTTTTCTAACTCGTTTTGCAACTCTGCGATCGAATTTTCTATTTCCTGCAACTCTTTTTTCAAACGATCTATCTGATCCCGGCAAATCGTGGTGCGCTGGTCAAACCTGCCGCCGGATGAACGGGCAAACTGTTTTCTCTGCTGGTAATCTGCAACAATTTTGTACAAAATGTACCCCAGCGCGCCAAATGCGCCCGCAATTAAGATGAGGAAAAATAGAAAACGATTGATCAGAGCAAAACGCAGGACGAGCACCCCGATGATGATTCCGGCGACGAAAATCAGCGGATTTACAGCCCTGCGTTTTTCCTGCTTTTTCATGTGTGCCTATTCTTCAGCCATGAAAGGATAGCGATAATCCGACGGCGGGTTGAAATTTTCTTTGATTGCTCTCGGCGACACCCAACGGTACAAATTCAACACCGAGCCGGCTTTATCGTTGGTGCCGGAAGCGCGCGCTCCCCCGAAAGGTTGCTGCCCGACCACCGCCCCGGTGGGTTTGTCGTTGATGTAAAAATTGCCCGCAGCGTGTTTTAATTTTTGCGAAGCAGTCAAAACGGCGGCGCGTTCTTTCGCAAAAATGGCTCCGGTCAGCGCGTATGGCGAAGTACTGTCGAGCAGGTCCAGCGTCTCTTCAAATTTGTTGTCCGGGTAAACGTAAATAGTCAGCACAGGTCCGAAAATCTCCTCGCACATCGTGCGGTATTTCGGGTTTTCGGTCAACAGTACGGTAGGTTCGATAAAATATCCTTTCGATTTATCGCAGTTGCCGCCGGCAATAATTTCCACGTCGGGGTCTTCTTTTGCCTGAGCGATGTAATTGCTGATTTTGTCAAAAGCTCTTTCATCAATGACGGCATTGAAAAAATTGGTAAAATCTTCCGGGTTGCCCATTTTGATGCTTGCGAGGTCTTCCAACATAAATTTTTGAACGGATTTCCAGAGCGATTTCGGGATGTAAGCCCTCGAAGCCGCCGAACATTTTTGCCCCTGAAACTCAAATGCGCCACGCACGAGCGCCGTAGCTACCTGCTTTGGGTCGGCGCTTTTGTGTACCATTACAAAATCCTTCCCGCCCGTCTCGCCGACGATGCGCGGGTAACTTTTATATTTTGCAATGTTCTTGCCTATCAAAGTCCACAGCGATTGAAAAACTTTGGTACTGCCGGTAAAATGTATGCCCGCAAAATCCGGGTGTTCAAAAATCACCTCGCCCGCCACCGGGCCGTCCACGTAAACGAGATTGATGACGCCTTCCGGCAAACCTGCTTCCATCAAAATCTCCATGATGACCGCGGCACTGTATATCTGCGTTTCTGCCGGTTTCCACACCACGGTATTGCCCATGATCGCCGGCGAAGCGGGCAAATTGCCTGCTATGGAAGTAAAATTAAAAGGCGTAAGTGCAAAAACAAAACCTTCCAGCGCGCGGTATTCCATGCGATTCCAGGTCATGGGGGCACTTTCCGGCTGCGTGTGGTAAATGTCGGTTGCGTATTGTGCATTGAAGCGATAAAAATCGCACAACTCCGCCACGCAATCTATTTCTGCCTGATAAACGCTTTTGCTCTGGCAAAGCATAGTTGCGGCGTTCATTTTGGCGCGATAAGGCCCTGCGAGCAGGTCGGCTGCTTTCAAAAATATGGCGGCGCGCTCCTCCCAGGGCATATTTTCCCAGGCTGGTTTGGCGGCCAGAGCCGCGTCTATTGCCATTTGTACATGAGAAGAATCGCCTTTATAATAATGCCCCAGCGTATGTTTGATCTCGTGGGGCGGACGTATTTCCACTTTCCTGTCCGATTTGACGGCTTTGCCGTTGATGTACATCGGTATTTCAAGATGTTTCGATTTTAGATCCGCGATGACGGCTTTTAGCTTTGCCCGTTCGGGCGATCCCGGCGCGTAATTTAATACGGGTTCGTTCTTTGGCGGCGGTACTTTGAAAAAAGCGTTTGACATAAAAAGATTAATTTATTTGGTAGGTAAATGTTCGTCTTATAAACACCGGCAAAAGTAAAAGTTTGAAAAGTAAGTCCGACTTTTTGGAGGTATTTTCTTTCAATTTCCGTTTTGTTCCGAAAAGAATAAACTGCTTTTGAAAAAAGCAGAGAAACTTGAAAATAAGCGCTCTGGCGGTTTTTATAATATTTTTCATATTGTTTAATCCGTTTTTAAAACGAATAGTTTAAAATATTTTCTCCCTTATTATTCCAAAAAATAAACCGGGTTGTAATGAACTGATTTTCAAATCTTTTAATTTAAAAAGATAATTATTTTTGATACTTTCGTTTTTTATTAAAATAAATTAAAAAAAGAACAGAGATGGACATCAAAAAATTAGTAAAGGATCTGGATGAAACTATTTTGTTCGCTGATATTGTGGGGGCTGCCAACCGTTTTTTCGCCGATAATGTAAAAACCATTTCCGGTGATATCGTGATGGTAGGTAAACCAGACAGAATCAGGACTTTGGAGCGGTTTATG
>CALMIT010000647.1 GCA_937864255.1 uncultured Saprospiraceae bacterium | reverse complement strand
GCCTCATTCGCCTCAGCGCCGATAAACAATTCGCCCCACTGGTGAGTGAAGCCCGTTTTGCGAAATATCCTGAAGTGCGGGCGGAAGCGGAGGGAATGGGGTGAGGATAATGAAGGAGCGAGGAAAGGCTGCGAGCAGTTTTTAGAAAAACGGAGCCGGTAAAAATCGAATGATTTTTTAAATTTGGATACTATTTTACAGAAAACGAATATACATATCTCATTTTGCTTTAATTATCCGTTTTCGGGTGTCTGACAAACAAAAAAATGAATAGAGAAAAAATAACGGAGGACGAGTATTACGAAATAAGCAGGAAAGATAAACTTCCAAAGAGATGTCCCATTTTGCATAAATGTGAAAGACGTTTATGGACACTTTATTTTTTTAATGACTTTTTAGATGAAGAATATCTGAGAAAAATGGGAAAAATATCACCAGAAGAAAAGGAAATAAAAATAATCGAAATCCTGAAAAATAAATCTCTTATTTCTCAATCGTATGAAATTGAAAAAATTGAGATTCGAGGCAAACCAAATCAGGTTACGAAAGGAGAAAATGGCGTTGGGTTTAGTGAAATGTGCCCTGAGGTTTCACTTTTTGAAAAACACCAATATCAATATGATATGCCGAGAATTTCTGCAATTGGAGGAAGATTTAGCCATAATGCAGAAGATGAAGCAGGGTACTACTGCGGTCACTTTAGCGAATGTCCTGAATTTTCGTTTTACCATTACCACTATGACAGAAGAAATCAAAACAGAAAGCAAACAAAGAATAGAGTTGGAATATCAAAAAAACTAAGATTTGAAATATATCAGCGAGATAATTTCACTTGCCAATATTGCGGCAGAACAAAAGATGATAAAATAAAATTAGAATTAGACCATAAAATCCCCGTTTCGCAAGGAGGAAAAACAGATTTCAATAATTTAATAACGAGTTGTTACGATTGCAACAGAGGGAAAAGCAATAAGGCAATATAAAAGAAATATCCAGATGGCTGAATCTTCCAAAAGAATGGAAAGTAAATTTCGACAATCAAATCCCCCTCGTTTCTCACAATAGAAATAAGAAATAATCCTATTATTGCCTGAAAAACAAATTGAGTCAATAGATGACGACACTTAACTTTTCTATCGCTCTAAGTGCGCTTGTTTTTGTACTTTTCGCTTCAGTCTTGGTAAGTTGTAATGCTGAATCAAACAGAAAAAATGATTTGGCAACGACTTCCGCTACTTCAGAAACCAAGGGCTTAGTAGCTGACTCCGTTATTCAGTTTCTGATTACTTCGGCAGCCCATGATTTTCGAGATCACGAACCGCCTGTCGCTACTGATTTTCGCAATGTAAAAGTGGGCTATTTAATAGCGCCCGACAATGAAAAAAACTACCTTTTATGCGGCGAATTCCTGGCTCAGGAGAAGCAGGCATGGGAAGCATTTGCAACTATCAAAACCTCAGGATATGAGCAATACATCGGTAGTCTGGCATCGGCATTTTGCCAAAAAGCCACTTTCATTCTCGCCGTTAAAACCGACTTGTCTGTTGAATTAAAAAACAAACTGGCAGAGTTGAGAAAACAAAAATGAATATCCGTGTGCACTTTTAAAAAAAGAATGATTTATCTTTTTCCACCGCTAAGAACAAGGCTCCCGGAACTCAAGTTTTGAAGAATGATAAAACGACTATTAGGTTTTATAAATGAGAGAGAACCTTTATAAATAAGAGTATCGCATATAATACGAATGGTACTAAAAAGTAGATAATCTTTTCTATTTTTACGCTATGTAACTTATATGACGATAAACATCTTACTAAGGCGCTTATCATAGTTGGAACTACATATATAAATCTAAAACATTTTAAAATGGATATTCATAAAAAAATAACGCCATCTATTTTTAACTTTTATAAAACTAAATTCTTCTCAGGAATCCTCCTTTTATATTTTTTAGCCGGGATTCCCGGAAGCCTAAATATGTTTGCCAAAGAGTATAAGGCAACCACCGTGCTTATGACTACTGATATTGAAGGCATTGTAAATACTTATGCTATCGTTACAAACATTCTAACAGATGACTGTTCTGATAAAATATTAGTAGACGATCCAACATCGTTTCGCCCTGGAGACAAAATACTAATCATACAAATGCAAGGCGCAAAAGTGAGTACAGAAAACTCTGTAAACTTTGGAGAGATTACGACTATTGACAATGCCGGGAATTATGAATTTGCCACAATATTAGATGTTTCAGGAAACATAATAGATTTAAAAGAAAAATTAGCCAATTCGTATAGTCCTCTCGATAAAATTCAATTAGTTCGCGTACCAGTTTACAATGATGTTAATATTATTGGTCCACTAACCTGTCAGCCATGGAACGGAAACACGGGTGGAATTCTCGCTTTTGAAGCCACGGGAACTGTATCACTTTCAGCTAACATAGATGTATCTAGTAAAGGATTTAGAGGTGGGAATCCTTCTCTTAATGGTTATACCTGTGATTATTATATTTATGTCGAACCGTTTCCTACTAAAACATCAGGTCAAAAAGGTGAGGGAATAGCATTTTTAAATTCCTCTTATCAATCGGCTCGGGGTAAATTGGCAAATGGCGGTGGTGGTGGGAATCAAACAAATTCTGGCGGTGGTGGTGGCGGGAATTTTAATAAAGGAGGAAAAGGAGGAGATCAATGGGGAGGTTGCTCGCAAAAGCCTACAGGGGGGGAATCAGGACTTGGTCTTAATTCATATTATTCAAATGGAAGACTATTTTTAGGCGGTGGTGGTGGTGGTGGTGATCAAAATAATAGCGTAGGCACAA
>CALMIT010000646.1 GCA_937864255.1 uncultured Saprospiraceae bacterium | reverse complement strand
TGAACGGAGCAGGAAAGTAATTTGATCCGGATCATTTCCGGCAGCGCTTGCCTGCAAAAAGTTATTTGTAATGATTTCTGTGGTTGATTGCAACACCTGAAGCGTCAGATTATTTATCAAAACCGGCGCGGTAGGCGGCACGATGGTGCGGCAGGCGTCAATTCGCCAGGCTATAAGGCTGCCGCCGTCCTCCTGCGCATTGTCGCGCACGGTGAGCGTCCAGGTACCCGAAATATTGTCGCCATTATAATTATTCAAATTGCCGACCGGACGGAAAGAACCGTTGATGGCGTACTGCTGTCCGGTATTGCAGGTACTTTCCAACGCGGCAGACGTATTGGCGGATGCCTGGTCGAAAAGCACACGCAGATTGTCTTCGCCGCAACCAAACTGGCTCGAAGGAAAGCCCGGTCTGTCAAATAATTGAACCGTTTCATTGCCCGGCGAGGTAAGTGTGGCATCCAAATCGCCCATCCAGGTGTGGTTTATTTCTACAAAAACATTCAGATCAAAAATATTGTAAGCATCCGGGATATTGACGGTAGAAGTGTAACTGCCCGATGTGACATCAGGTATGGTCACCGGCACGTTCGTACTCGTGTAGCTTTGACACCCGGTGTTGAGTGTTTTGAAAGCAAAAACGGAAGAATACGCGCTGGTGGCACACGGATTCAATGCCCGTACCCGCCAGTAGTAAATGGTATTGCTATTCAACCCGGATACCGGGAAGGTAGTCGAAGTGACTGAACCGCTGGCAACGGTGCTCACACCAAAAGCAGGGCTGGTTGCTATTTCTACTTCATAACTTTGGGCATTGGCGGATGCCTGCCAGACAAGATTCACATCAAAAGCCACATCCAAAGCTCCGTTGACCGGCGTGGTCAGGCTGATTGGAGCCGGGTTTGCATTAAATACTGTCAGCGTCAGGTTTTTCATCACCGTCACCGATGCGGCTGTTCCGGTAACTACCAGATTGTAAGTTCCGGGGCTGACAGCGGTCAGGTTTGAAATGGTCAAAACAGTAGCGCCGGAAGGTATTACCGGATTTTGCGAAAAGCCGGTAGTAGCGCCGGCGGGCAGTCCGCTCACACTCAAAATGGTGCTTTCACTAAAACCGGACAGAGCGGATAAAGTGATATTGAAAGTGGCGTTTGTCGTGTTGCAGGTGGAAATATTTTCCGGATTGACATTAAAAACAAAAGTTGGAAACAGCGGCTCCCTGATTCTGAAATTTTTATCTGAAATGTCGAAGAAAGCGTTGCCTCCCGAGCATTTTACCATAACTCTCGTCTGGTTGCCCGGTTGGTTGGGTACGATGATGTTTGCAGTTCCGTTATTCGGAATATTTTGAGCCAGCACCACCGGATAAGTCAGTCCGCCGTCGGTAGATAATAAAATATCAACCGTAGCGCAACTCACCGGCGCCTGGTTGGTATTGGCTACGTCCCAGGTTATCGTTCTGGTTTCTCCTATGATCCAGGTAAGCGTATCGTTCGGGTAAGTGACCAAAAACGGTCCTGCCGAACTTGAAAAAACAATATCCACATCGTCTTCGTCAGTACATCCGCCCGCGGCAAAATTGTCCCGGACAGTAAACCTGAACCGCATCGTACGGCTCACGGAAGGCAATACTTCCCATACTGGCGAAACATTATTGCGCAAATCATTCAAATTTGGAAAATACCTGGCTGGAGAACTTACCGGTTTCGCCGACCGGAAAGCAGGACCGCTGGTAGAAGTTGATTGTGGTGGCATGGTCGCGGTTTGCGGATTCATCTGCTCCCAGGTATGCGTGAGTGCGGCTGTGCCGCCGTCGTCAGCAGACGTGCCTCTCAAAACAAAAGGCGTGGAAACGGGCAAAGTCAAATCCAGACCTGCGTCTGCGGTGGGCGCCTGGTTGCCGGTGGATGTAATTGTGGCACAACTGTTTCCATTTCCGAGTATCATGTAATTTGCAATTTCAAAAAGGCTGTGCGCATGAAAATAATCGTCGCTTTGTCCCTGCACGTTCGGTGCGCAAATGCCCGCATAGCCCATGAGCGTGGAAGCGCTGCCCGGCTCCATAGCTGCGCTGGACACGCGCCCGCAATTGTTATTTTGAGTATGATTGGCGCCACATTGGTGTCCCATTTCATGCGCCACAAAATCAATATAAAACGGATCGCCCACAGGACTCGGCAAACCCGTGACGCCTTCTGCTTTGCGGCTATTGTCGCATACGCTTCTGATTTCTGCTATACCGCCGCCGCCGGTACTGAATACGTGTCCCATATCATAATTGGCTGAGCCGATGATATTGTCCACAGTCGTTTGGTTTTGGCTGAGCATCGCCGCGCCGTTTTGATTGGTATAAGGGTCGGTATTGGCGTTGAAAAATATTAGTTGGTCGTTATCGGGGATCATGGTCAAAGTGATAGACAATTCGCGCTCGTACACACCGTTCACGCGCGTCATCGCGGTGACCATCGCTGCAAGCACGGAAGCTACGGTTCCGCCGTGAAACTGGGCGTATTCAGCCGTACAGGCGAGTGCCAGGCGATAACTTCTGAATTGGCAATCGCCGGGGCGAAGCTGGGTTTCAAAAATTTCTTTTTCAAGGTCATCTTTTTCGGCTGCTGCGCCGCAGGAATGCGTTGCTGATTTTTCGGAAGAAAGGTCTTTTTTATAAAAACTGTAATAGGTGCTTTTTCCCGTTTCCAGCGGATTGATGAAAACGGTAGAAAAATGCGCTGAAGTGATCATGCCGTGAAAACCGTTTTGAGTCAGATCGAAGCGGGCATAAGCCGTCGGATCTTCCACGCCGTATCCGGCATAAGAAAAATTACCGGGATATTTTTTAGCCAAATCAGGGTGCATCACCGGCGCTTCTACCACATAAAATTTTTGCCACCCGCCGTCGGGCAAGGGCAGGCTGAGTACCGGCATTTCGCTTTTTGCCGCACCGGCATGGCGCAGCGGGGCAGTTTGGAGCATATTTTTCAATAAAGACTCATCAAGCGAAAGGCTGCGATAAGCTGCCGGAAAAGTTTCGAGGTCGGCAGGCTTGGCTGCCCGGGTGTTGGTTTTTACATCATGCCAGGGATTTTTTTCCTTGACGGAATGTTGAGCGGGCAGAATAATCGCCGCCACAAACAATAAAATGGTAGTAAAAATGAGCGTCAATTTTTTCATGAAGTGGGCGCTTTTTTGAATTTTTTTTAAAAGATAAAACAGGAAAGTAAAGTTAATACAAAATTAAACCGGCAAATATTTTTTTAAGATGAGTCAATGCCGGTATGGTTTAAAATCATTTTAAGCAAACGGCTACTTTTTGATTTTGATACGTTTGAAGTACCTTTGATTTTCAAAAATGTCGGGCGGTGAAAAGATTTTTACATTCACCGTTTGTTTTTTTAAAAATGAGTAAATTCAATTCAAAAAATCTGGAAATGACACTGGAAGAAAAAATCATGGAAGATTTGAAAGAAGCCATGAAATCGAAAAATCAGGCGGCGCTCAGAGGCATACGCGCGGTAAAAGCGGCTATTTTGCTGGCAAAAACTGACGGCTCCGGGCAAGATATTACGCCGGAGCGCGAAATCGCCATTTTGCAAAAACTGGTCAAGCAGCGCCGCGAATCGCTGGATATTTTCGAAAAGCAAAACCGGGAAGACCTTGCCGTGATAGAACGGGAAGAGATTGAGGTGATCGAAAAATACCTGCCCAAACAACTCAGCGAGGAAGAACTGGAAGCCACCGTCAGGCAGATCATTGCGCAAACGGGCGCTGCTTCCATGAAAGATATGGGCATGGTCATGGGCACTGCTTCCAAACAACTTGCCGGCAAGGCAGACGGCCGCATGATCTCCGAGATTGTGAAAAAACTGCTTTCGGCTTAACCCGGTTTGAAAAAACATACCAGTGTCTGCCCCCGGCAGACACTTTCTCTCCCGACTTGTTAACAATTCATAATTATTTTAACACTTTTTGCAACTCTCTTGGCAGCCTGCTGTCCTTTGAAGTTGAATAAATTTTAGGAATTGGATTACGGAAGCACCCACCAAGGCATTGTGGAAGGTTGCCTGAAAGGCGACCGAACAGCACAGTTTGAGTTGTACCGGCTTTATTCCAAAGCCATGTACAATGTTGCCTTGCGGATGGTGCGCAGCGAGATAGACGCCGAAGATTTACTTCAGCAATCGTTTATGGATGTTTTTTCCAAACTCGGAACTTTCAGAAGCGAATCAACGGTGGGTGTTTGGATAAAAAGAATCGTTGTCAATAATTGTATCAACTTTTTGAAAAAAAAACGGCTGCAACTGGAGGAACTCAACGATCATTTTCACCAACTGCCCGATAATCACGACGAGGACCAAGAGTGTAAATTTTCGGTAGATGCAATTAACAAAGCGGTTTTTCAATTGCCCGACGGTTATCGCGTAGTGTTTTCCCTGTATGCCATGGAAGGCTACGATCACGAAGAAATCGGACAGATTTTGGGCATCACGGAATCCACTTCGAAATCCCAGTATAGCCGGGCAAAGCGAAAATTGCAGGAATTACTGGCGGGCAAAGTGATGACAGAATAAGCGTACACGAACTTTAGTATCAATTTTTATAAACCTTTTTAAATTTTTATTCAATCAGTAACCATCATGAACAATTTGGAAAAATTCATTCGGGAGAACAGAGCAGACTTCGATAAGGAGACGCCCGGATTGAAAGTGTGGGCTAACATCAGCAAAGAGCTCGAAAAGCAAAAAACAGGCGGCGCAAAAACTATTTCTATCAAAAGATACCTCAGCATCGCCGCGGCTGCTCTGGTTTTGTTGACTATCGGCGGTTTGGCCGGGTCTTATTTTAAAGGACAACCGATACCGGCAATAGCCATACAAAATACCCCGGAACTGCCGCCCGAATTTCAGGAAATGGAAGATTTTTACCGTCATCAGTACGAACAGCAAGTGAGCCTGTTGGCAAATTATCAGGTAGATCCGGCATTTAAAGACGACCTGAAACAGTTTGAAGAAGTCATGGAAACTTTGAAAACAGAATTGCAAAATGCTCCGAAAGGAAATGAAGAGCGTATCGTCACTGCGATTATTCAAAATTATCAGGCTAAAATAGAAATCCTGCAACGCATTCTCGAACGCATTCAGACAACCAATCCAAAAACTACTAAATTAGAAAAAGATGAAGTCAGTTTATAAAATCAAATCCGTAGTGCTGCTTTTTTTGGCGGGGCTGCTCACCTTTACTGCCTTTGCAGGCACGCAAAAGGATTTTACAAAAACCATTAAAAAAGAATTTGGCATAACTGCCGACGGGCAAACGGTACTTTCTAATCGCTACGGCAAAGTGGTGGTCAACACCTGGGATAAAAACCGGGTGAAAATAGAAGTACGCATCACGGTGCGCACAGCTACCGAAGAAAAAGCCCAGAGAGTTTTTGACCAGATAGCCGTCAATTTTACGAATACCCCTTCGATGGTAAAAGCGGAGACCGTGATCAATTCTTCAAAATCAGGCTGGTCGTGGAGCAGTTGGGTCAGCGATATGAAAACCGATTATTCGATTGATTATGAGGTGTTTATGCCAGTTACCTGCGATCTCGATTTGTCCAATATTTACGGCGACGCTTTTATCGGCAACACAAACGGGCAGGTTAATATGAACATCAAATACGGCAATTTTCAGGCTGAGGAAATAGGCGACGCCTTACGCGTAAATCTCGGATATGGCCACGGCACTATTGTAAATGCAAAAAACATAGAGGCCAACGGAAGCTACTGCCAATTGCGTCTGAAAAAAGTAAAAGATGTCAATCTCAACAGCAAGTATTCTAAAATTTTTATAGAAACAGCGGGAGATATTCGTTGCAATACACAATACGACTCTTATCAGATTCAGACGGCACGCGACCTGAAAAACGAAGGTAAGTACGACAATTTTGAAATCGGACACGCCGACAATCTGAATGTGATTTCCAAATACAGCGAAATCAAAATCAACAAATTGATCAACAACGCAAATCTGGATTTAAAATATGGCGGCATGACCGTGAATCAATTAGCCAAGGGCTTCGGCGAAATTGCTATCAATGGTAATTACGCACATTTTAAAATAAAAGTGGAAGACGGCGCCAATTATCAGGTAAATGCCACCGCAGATTATGCCGGCATACGTTACCCTTCATCCATGCAGGTAGTCAACGAAAAGGAAAAAGGAACGTACCACGAAGTCAGCGGCTACAATGGACAAAAAGGTGCGCGCAGCGTCATCAAAGCGAATATCAATTACGGCGGACTGAAAGTGTGGTAAAGACCGCCGCTTTTTATAAAACCACACGCGAGAAATCACCCGGCTTCATACTAATCCAATAAATAAGATTGGCCGTCAGGAATTAAGCTGCCTGACGGCTTATTTTTTTCACTCCTTCCATGGTCGCGGCGACTGCCCCCAAAGTAGGCGCAAAAAGAAAGCCGATACCTGTCAGCAACAAAAGCAGAAAAACGGCGCCATTGCCCATCATCAGCCCTTTGTTTTGGCGGGCGAAGGCTACGCTCTCGCGCACGCGAAGGTGGCGTTCGAGGTAAAAATCGAAATTGCCGAAACCCGCATAAAATGCCTGCACCAGAAAAATCAGCACGGTAGTAAACGGCGCAAAAACAGGAAACAGGCTCAAAAGCAAGAGCAACAACGTGTAAAAAATTTCGCGGATGATGTTGCGGAGTGCAATGCGTAGTCCCCTCACAAAATCGCTTATCATCTGAGCCAGGCTGAATCCGGAAGCGGGAGTACCGGTGAGCGCCATTTCTACTTTTTCAGAAAGCGGACTCATGAACGGCCCCACCAATATGATGGTCAGATTTTTATACAATAATAATCCGATGATGCCCACGAGCAATCCGCCGGTTATTTCGGCAATTTTAGCTACGACTGCCGCACCCCACTCCCAGGGGTAAACAGAAATAAGCAGCGCGCCGATATTGTCCGACAGCCCCCAGGCGGTTGCAAAAATACCGGCGCCCAGCAGCAAGCTCAGCGCCGCCGGTATGATTAGATAATTCCACAGGCGAAGTTCGGAGATGAGCGAGAGTGCTTTTCCATAAGCTGTCATTCCGTCCAGAAATCCTTTTACCATCAGGTTTATTTTTTTACAAATATGGCAAAAGGGCGGTTTTAAAAAGGGCAAGTGCTACGAGTACGGACAATTTTTCGATAG
>CALMIT010000645.1 GCA_937864255.1 uncultured Saprospiraceae bacterium | reverse complement strand
GGGCAATTGGCATCCCGCACACTGACCAGACTGTAAGTAGTCGTCTGATTCGGAGTGACCGGAATGGAAAAAGGACTTGCATTGGCTGAAATATTCCTGTCCACCGTACCATTGTTGTACACCAAAGCCCAGGGAGCCTGACCGGTCAGCGTGACGGTTAGATTGGCAGTAGCGCCCTGACAAATGGAAAGGTCTCCGGCAAGTATGGCCGTTGGTATTCTTCTGAAAATGACAGGAGTACTATTGGAAATATCCAGACAAGGATCAGAAAAATTGATTCCGCCCGAACCGTCGTTGCTACCCGCCACTGCATTGATGTAATAAGTAGTGCCGTAAGTCATCAAATTCGGATCGAATGTGAAAACCGGCTCTACCGGATTGATAGCGATGATATTTCCCAAAACAGAACCGCTGCGATCGTGCAGTACAAAAATTACAATGTCGTCGGCATCAAGTTCTTCCAGCGTGCCGTCGTAAATTCCGGTCACGGGCCCGTCTCCACAAATCGGTATTGCCGTGCCGCCCATTGTGCCGACCGTAGTCAAACAGCCGCAGTCCACAATCGGGTTGGCAATTTCAATGGTATCGCAGCGATTGGCGTCGGTTACAAAAAACTGGTAACCCTGCCCGCTTGGAATAATGTCGCTTACAAATTCATTACCATTCAGCGTTCCAGTCGTGCTTCCGGTGACCATATAAGTGGAAGGATCGCCCCCCGTGATAGTAAAAGAAACCGTATATGCCGTAAAAATATCATTACACTCCTCCCGTACATCCAACACTTCCGGCGATGTGTTTACATTTATGGTAGCGCTGCCCGAAGCATTGCCAGGGCAGAAATTATTGCTTGTAGAAACCAGCTCGTAAGTAGTTGTGGAAGATGGCGACACGTTAAAAGTGTACGGATTCGCAGTAATCCCGCTCAATCGAATGGTGTCCGTACCATTCCAATAACGCGCGCTCCAGGGTTGCTGTCCGGTGAATTGAATACTCAGCATACTTGAACGTCCTTGACAAATTGTATTGTCTCCGGTGAGTATGGCCGTCGGTATTTCATAAAAAATTATCGGCGTCCCCGCTGCTACTTTCAAACAAGGATCGGAACTGCTTACATTGCCGTTTCCATCATTATTACCAACGATTGCAGAAATGTAATAAATGCGGCCATACTGCATTGTATTCGGATCGAAAGTGAAAGTAGGCGCAGAATTGTTGGTCGCGATAATGGTGCCTAAAGACACGCCGCTGTTGGTATGCAAAACAAATTGGCGCACGTCGTCCGGATCCAAAAATTCGTCGGTCATATCGTATATAGCGGTAATCGTACCGGGGCCGCACTCTCTGATTTGCTGCAAATTCATATTTCCTACTTCCGTCAAACAGGCACAGTCCACTATCGGCACGCCGTCGCTGACAGGCGCACAACCGCTGTTGTCACTTACCGTAAAATTAAAACCTTGCCCGCTCGGAATCAGATCGCTGGTGAAAATGTAAGGCGGCGTAGAAGAAACAGACCCCGAAATGCCCGACACATTATAAGAAGCCGGATCGCCTCCCTGTATTTCAAAAGTAACGGTGTAATGGGTGTTGGTCGGATTACATTCCGTATTCAGGTTTTGAATGGAAAGCGGCGTGACAGTAATCACATCCGCCGTTCCTGTGGCCGAATTAACACAATCACCTGCATCGGTAACGTCAACGAGTTCGTAGGTTCCCGGTTCGCTAACCCTCAATATATACGGGCTGCTTCCGGCAGTAACGGGGACTTGTTGTACATTATCAAGAGTGTATGTAATTTCCCAGGGGCCGGCGCCGGTGAGCGTGATGGTCAATTCTACTTCCTCCGTACCACCCGGGCAAAGCGTACCCGAACCGCTCAGGATAGCGGTAGGCGGAGCCGTCACGGTAATCTGTTTAGGAATTTCAATGGTGCAATTACCACCGTAATTTACGCGATAGCGAATAGTATGATTGCCAATACTCAGGGTGTCGGGGTTTACTTGTCCGCCGTTAGCGCCTATCCAGGTGCCGCCTGCCGGCGTAGCTGTGAAGGTTTGTAAACCTGCCGTTTTACAG
>CALMIT010000644.1 GCA_937864255.1 uncultured Saprospiraceae bacterium | reverse complement strand
GCCCGTTTTTTTCCATCCGAAATTCGATGGCTCCGGCATTTTCCACGTCGTCCAGTTTTACAAATCGTCCCAGCACCGCCGAGTTGTCGAAGCCTTTTGCAATTTCCCAGGGGTGTCCTTTTTTCTTGCATTCTTCCTGCAAATCGCGCGCGGTAAAGTCAATACCCAAGCCGACTTCCTGGTAATATTCGCGGGCAAATTCGGGCTGGATGTGCCTGCCGTTTTTACAAATTTTCAAAACCACTTCGCATTCGTGGTGCAAATCCTGCGTGAATTCGGGGTAGTAAAAAGGCTTGTCGCCGACCAAAAGCGCCGTCGGCGGCTTCATAAAAAACACCGGGTTTCCGGGCACAGGGTTAAAATTTCACGTTGAGCAATCCGGACAGTTCTTTCACGTCGCGCATGGTTTCCTGGGCGCGTTTTCTGATCACAGCGGATGAGTCTTTTATCTGCTCTTTTACCAGTTTTTTGTCGGCAAGCAAAGCCGTTTTATTCGTCCGAAATTTTTCACTCATTGCGGCAAGCGCCTCTCCGACAGCGTCTTTCAAAGCCACATATTTCAAAACGCCGTTTTTATAATCCGCCAAAAGTGACTCGTGGGCGGCAATTTCGCCGGCAGCTTTTAAAAGCTCGAAAAGATTAGCCACGCCCGCGCTCATTTGTCCCTCAGGCGTATCGCCGGTGTCGGTCACGGCGGAGCGCACCTGTTTTCTGATTTTATCCGGCTCGCCAAAAACATTGATGTAATGTTTTTCGCCGAGACTTTTGCTCATTTTGCGCACCGGGTCGGCGGGCGAAGCGATTTTTGGCGTTTCGGTGTAAAGCGATTCCGGCAGCACGAAATATTCTTTTCCAACCTGGTTGTTAAAACGGGCGGCAATGTTGCGCGTGAGTTCGAGGTGTTGTTCCTGATCTTTGCCGACAGGCACATAATCGGCGCGATAAATCAAAATATCCGCCGCCTGCAAAACCGGGTAATCCAGCAAACCGGCTGATACAAAACCATCTTCGCCCGCCTGCTGTATTTTTTCTTTAAACTGCGTCATGCGCGTGAGCTGCCCGTAAGAGGCAAAACAATTCAAAATCCAGCAAAGCTCGGCGTGTTCGGGTATCAGCGATTGTATGAAAAGATTGTTGCGATCAACGCCAACCGCTATCAGGTTAAAAATCAAATCCCAGACGGTTTCGCGCAGTTTGGCGGGTTCATATGCCAGGGTCATGGCATGATAATCCACAACTCCGTAAAAGCAGTCGTATTTTTCCTGCAAGTCCACCCAGTTTTTTACCGCGCCGAAGTAGTTGCCGTAATGCATATTGCCCGTAGGCTGGATACCGGACAAAACAGTCTTTCTCATGGATTCGATTTTGGTTTGTTTTTTTTAAAAATTCAATTCATCAGGGCGATGACGGAAATTTCCACATTTACGAATTTTGGCAAATTAGCCACTTCCACCAACTCGCGCGCCGGTGCATCCGCCTCGTCAAAATATTGCGCATACACGGCGTTGATACGACCGTAAAGATTCATGTCTTTTACGAAAACCGAGCATTTGACTACGTTTTTGAAAGTCAGTCCCGCTTTGTGCAAAATGGCTTCGACATTTTTCATCACCTGATGTGTTTCGGATTCAATGTCGCCGGTGATGAGTTCGCCGCTGGACGGCTGAATGGCGATTTGGCCGGAGGCAAAAAGAAAACCATTCGCCACAACTGCCTGATTGTAGGGGCCAACGGGCGAAGGCGCTTTTTCGGTGTTGAGGATTTTTTTCATGTTTTTTTTGATTCATCGTTTTTGAAACACAAAAAGCCCCACATCACTAATGCCGGATGGGAGCTTTTGTATTTTGTTTCTGGAGATTACAGACTATTTCTTAGTCTTCTTCCTGCCCTTTCACCAGCACTTTACCACGATAAAACAAATCTTCTCCTACCTGATAAGCTTGATGGTAAACGTGCTTTTCACCGGTCACTGCGCAGGTCGAAATTTGCGGCATGTCAGCTTTGTGATGGGTTCTGCGTTTGCGCTTACGTTGCTTGGAATGTCTCCACTTCGGATTTGGCATAACACAAAGTATTTAAAAAATTCAAAAATATTCAGTTTTTACGGATGCTTTTCAGCGCATCCCAAATCGGATTTTCATTCGATTTTTCTTCGTCCGGCGCTGTGAGGTATTTCAACATTTCCTGATTGCAGCTTTCACCTGCCAGGTCATGCGTTTTACTCATCGGAATCGCCAGGCAAATAATTTCGTAAACATAATTGGCAATTTTAAGCTCCTGCGCGCCTTCGACAACATAAACAATGTCTCCTTCTTCCTGCGGCGCATCTTCTGCGGCGTATTTTACCAAAATGTTTTCTTCGCCTTCCAGCGGCAAATCAAAATTTTCAAGACACCGGTCGCATTCCAATTTTACGCTCCCTTTAAATTTGAAAATCATGACAATCAAATCCGGCCTTTTATCAAAAATCAAACTCACTTCGACTTTTCCCTGCCTGACGGGCGAATTTTCAAAATGACTAAAAAACTCATCATCTACCAGGAAATTGAACTCGTGAATTCCATTGCGCAGACCGGAAAGCGGCAGCGTGTATTGAACCAGTGCATCCATGACTAAAAGAACTTTTCAAAAAAGCGGTCGCAAAGATAGCCGTTTTCCAAAAAGAAAGGCAAGACGGGGATTTTTTTTCGCTAAAAATCTCATTTTTTTCTGAGCAGCATTGATTAAAACGGCAGGATTCTGAAAATCCGTTTTTCAAAAATATTCGTACATAACTGTAAAATGCTTTTCCGGACGGCATTTTTACTCACTCACCCGGTTTTTTTAGTTTGAAAAAAGCTTTTAACAGAATTTTATAAAAAATTCTACAACGAATGGGTACCAAAATGAGTTCTAATGACACTTACAATAAAGTCGAAAAGTTACCATCAGCAAAAAACCTTATTAAACAATTAAAAACAAACGCGATGAACCGCAAGCAATTAAATCTCGACCTGACCGTAAGTTTGATGAATCTTGCAACCGACAATGCCTCGCTATTATCCGTGAGCAAAGCCATCGGGAGCATAAAAAATGCCGGCAAACTTTTGAAAACTTCGCTGGTTAGTAAAAAGGAAATAGGCGTGGAATGGACGAATAAAACTTACGCTTTCATTTTCGAAAATTGTGCAGTAAACATAGACCTGATAGCCAACCGCAAAACCCGCAACCAAATTTTAGGCGGCTTTCAGGTACAATAAAAATTAAGGATTTAATGTTCGTATATATTCATGGGATTATAGTTTGTTAATCGGGCTTCTCAATCGGGAAGCCCGATTTTTTATCGCTTTCTCCTCTTCTCTTTTTTGGTAGAAAACTGGTAGCCCGAGAGAAAGCTGATGGACGAAACTGGCTTAAAGCCACTCCGAACATCGTTGTATTCCTCAAAAAAGAAATCTGTACCACGGTAATAAATAAATTTGGCTGTTATATTCCTCCAGGCGTATGAAGCCGAAGCAGAAATCCCGAACTCTTTTTCGTTTTCAAAACCAGCGCTTTTATGCCTGTAACCTGTTGGCCAAGTATATTCTCTGCTTGGGATAAGGGAAAAAGCAGGTCCGATGCCGAAGTTTAAAGAATTGAAAAACTGGTACCCAAAATTCAGGTGGATTCTGAAATTATTGAAAAGAACAGCATTGGCAGGGGCTACGGATACATTAGTTATCGGGACTCTGTAGATGGTAGAATAAGTGGCAGTTATGGAAAGGTTGAAATTTTCAGTAAGAAATTGAGTAGCCTGAATGCCTGCCACAAATGCCCGATTATCAAAACTCTTATTTAAAACTCTCGCGTCAATCCCATTGGGTTCAATAGCAAGTTTTAAAAAATCCATGCCGGCGACAAGACCGATTTTGGTTTGGGCGGGCAGGTGCAAATAGAAGATCGGTAAAGCAAAAAATAGAGTAAAAAAAAGTTTTATGTTCATGTTACTTAAATTGTAGGGAGACAGGTCTTATAGAATGCTTTTCAGTATTTTTCAACATTGTACCTTACCCTATCGCTTATTATTTCTCTTTCTGAGATTGTATAAAATACTGACAGTCATTGAGATATTATCCCAATTGGAATAGCTTACAGCGTCTCCGTAAGTTTTGTTGGTACTATCGCTTATCTCATAAAGAAAGAAAAAAGTAGCGCCTGGCTTTAGACCTAATGAGTATTGTGCATTTGACATCAGGTCTAAATTTTTTGTTAGTTTTAGTTTATAAAACACCCCTGCATTTAACCCGAAACCAATTTCATGATAAGCGTCTCGTTGAATTAGATAATCAAGGATTCCCGTTTCTTTGAGTTCCTTATTGTATCTGGTTATCCTGTTTTCCATAGCACCAAAGAGAGCAGGATCGTAAGTCAGGAAAAAGGAACACCCCAATATGCCTCCAATACTTGATTTTTCATTCAGCCGAACGACTTTGTATTGTAGATTTAAAGGGATTTCATAAACCCGATAAGTAACTGGGATTTTTCCAAAATCGCGAACAGCGTAAGATATAGGAAACTCACCAAAATAAAGGATGTTTCCGAACTTGTTGATATTCAACCCTGTTTGAAGCCTGAATTTTTGGCCTTTGAAATTATAACCTGCTTCAATTCCAACCCGATAATCCCAAAATACATAGGTTTTATTTACAAGTTGATCAAGGCTTCCTAAACTTAGATGGGAATCAAGATAGGTAGAAAGGCTTCCTATTGTGCCATAGCTCAGCCCCAAATCAAATTGAGCTAAAACATTGGGATTAAATTCCAAGCAGATCATTAAAATTAGAAATGTCTTTTTCATAAAGTTTTGAGGGGGCATTGCCCCCCTCTTTTTAATTATTCAACTCTTTTCATTTCAAACGATATACCAGAACCGGCGGGTGAATTTACGTCACCCGGATAGGTAAACATCCCTTCTTCATGCCAATTCCAATTATTTCTTGCTCCTAGTGCAAAATATGGTTCGATACCATAAGCAGTTTGTTTGGAATAGTAAGTATATTTGTTAGCAGAACAAGATGGTATGGAACTTTCTTTTTTATATGATTTTTTACTTGCATCTTTTTCAAATAGAATCCAACCGACATCTTCATTTTCCCTTAATCTCCTATAATTAGTACCATAATCTTGAGAAGGATAAAGGACTTGAGACACTGATAAAATATCATTTACATCATCTTTGCCAACCTTTTTGAAACAATTGGAATATGCTACCATGTTTACGGTACAGGTGTTGTATGTTACAGCGGGCATAATTATACTTACTTCTGCTTTACCACATAACCAACATTCCTTCTTATCGGTTATTTTAATTTTGCTTATTCGTACTGTATTGTCATAAACAGTTCTAAAGCTAATGTCGGAGTTATTGCCACCGCTCATAATTTCTTCAATCTCATTTGCCTCGGGCAGTTTCCCATCGTTATCAACTACTTCATTAACAGAAATAACCCAAACTAAATTTTCTTCAGCAAACTCCTTCGTTATCGTCATACAAGAAATTTCTTGCTCCCCACAAATAATATAACCGTCAGTCTCACATTCGTCATCTATACCTAAAGCTATGACGGGGCACGAATTTAGATTCACTTTATCTGCAAAAGGGATATAAATTTGAATATAGAAGGTTTCTTCTTCTGAATATTCAAAACCATTAATGGACTCAAGAATATCACCCTCGGTCGTTAGAATGGATGCGTCTTTGTATTTGGAATTGCAACCCACGTCAATAGATTCAATTGTTGATTTCCAGGTATTTATTGACGATTGAAATTCGGAAGCAAGATTGATACTTTCATTTTCCAATTCTTCTTTCAATGTTATCAAAAGTGTGTTGTCATCACCATCAAACTGCTCTGCTACTAGAGAATTGACATGAGAGCGGAAAGAAGCATTTTTTGCTAATTCTATCAATCCTATTGCAGCGGTTTTTACCATATTTTCATATTTATCTTCGGTTTCCAGTTCAAATTCATCAAAACTTTCGACGGTATTTCCCTGACTTTTTGCAGAGTCTGGAATATTTTCCTTTGTACACCTGCTATAAGTTATAGAAAATAAAGCAAGCAAAAATATGCCTCCCAAACTTTTAAGATGAAAAGGAATTGTCTTCTTCATAAAACTTAATTTTTTCATGGTTTTGGAATTCTTTGTTTTAATAATCCCTACTTCTTTTTAGAGTGGTTTTCAGGATAGCCCACTTTGAGCATCTATCTTTGGCGCCTTTTACACAGATGTCAATATCTTGGACATGGAGTAAATTCAAACCCAGGCTTGAATGATCTTCAAGCCTGTAGAAACCTGTTAATGCTCCTGAAAACAGGAGTACATCTTTAGGTTCATCCGAAAAGCAATAACCTTTATAAATGGCTATCACAACACACTTAAAAATAGCATAGACAGTACTCAAAAGGACTGTTTTCAAAGCATGAGCAATTAACAGGAAAGCTCTTATAAGAGTAGTCAGGCAAATGTATTGTAACAATTTAAATTAGAGTGTGTCTGAAAAATCGGAGTAAAGAAAAGGAGTTTGTATTTTTCGG
>CALMIT010000643.1 GCA_937864255.1 uncultured Saprospiraceae bacterium | reverse complement strand
CGAGCAAGCCGCTTTTTCTGGAAACGGATTCAGGCATTTATTGTGGAGGAATACCGCTCAAACCTTTATTCCATTTGTTTTTCTTGATAATTTTTCCTCCGAGGATTTTTGCCATATCCACCGTTTTGATGGTTTGCAAATCCTTCTGAAGTTCGCTCAGGGATTTTTTGGACTTACTCATAGCATCGAATTTAAAATTGAACATAACCGTAGGGTTAAAAGAATTCGATAATGTTGTTTGTTTAATCGTTGGTAAAGGTAAATAAATTATTTCTATGCCGAAACCTTGGGCGGTGAATTTTACCGCTCACATATCATATTTTTTTAATTTTTATTAAAATTACAACCGCCTTCGGTTTTGAAATAAACTATTAAACTGCTGACAGACAGCGGCTAATAAATCGTTTTTCAGGATTACATCACTTCGTGCAGCACTTTGAGTCGCTCCATAAAAGCACTACGCCGGCGGCGCGATACTTCTATTTTTTTGCCGTCTTCCATGATTAGATAGCCGCCGTCGCCTTTTACGAATTTCCTGATAAAGTTGAGGTTGATGACATGGCGCTTGTGTACCCGGTAGAAGTTTAAAGCCATAAGCAGGTCTTCGTAGGCTTTGATGGTTTTTGAGGCTGTGATTTTCTCGCCGTTGTTCATAAAAATATGAGAGTAGTTGTCCTCGGCTTCAAAGCGGACAATGTCTCTCAGGTTGACAAAATAAATGCCGTCCACGCCCGAAATGCTCAGTTTTTCAAAGGCATTGGGATTGTTATACACGCCGTTGAAAATATCCATTCTTTGATTTATGCGATTGGACTGGTTGGCGCTGGCGCGGGAAACGGCTTCCTGAAGTTGCTCCGGGTCAATTGGTTTTAAAATGTAGCCGATGCTGGCAAATTCGCAGGCTTTGATGGCATATTTGCTGTGACCCGTTACGAAGATGATTTCAAAATCCAGCGGTCTGAGTTCTTCCAGCATTTTAAAAACCAGCCCGTCCGGTAGGTCAATATCCAGGAATGCAAGGTCGGGACTGTCGTCCAGGTCGCTAAACATTTTCATGGCGTCCTGAATGGAATTGGCTTCTCCGACGATTTCCACCTGATTGGGGCAGTGTTTTTGAAGCTGGGTTTTCAAATTGTTCAACCCTTTTAATTCGTCTTCTACAATTACGGCTCTAAGCATGGCATGTTTGTTTTGATTGAAAAAAGTGTTTGAAATTGACTGATGGTTGGGTAGTCAATCGGAAGGGAAACCAACTTGAAATTTTGAGGACGACTAAAGTCCGACAAAAATAGCCAGTATTTCTAATATGAAAAACTCTCGTCGGGAAAGATTACAAAAAAGACAAAGAGAGGCGGGAGGAAGGAAGGGGAACGAAAAGGCCGAGGGGCAGCGGCCGGGGGGTGATTTTTGAGAGGCGTTCAAAGAACCCGAAATGCCCGGCAAACCTTATCTTTCGGACTTTTCTTATCAATTATTTAACAGCCCTGCGCCATGAAAAAAAATTTGAAAGAAAAATTACACGAAATCATTTTCGAGGCGGACACACCCGAAGGCAAGTTATTTGACGTGTTGTTGCTCGTGGCTATTGTCCTCAGCGTTTTGGTAGTAATGGTGGAAAGTGTGGGCAGCATTCAAGACCGCTACGCGTCGTTTTTCTTTTATACCGAATGGGCTTTTACGATTTTATTTACGATTGAATACCTGCTGCGCCTGTATAGCGTCAGGAAGCCGGTGAGCTATGCGGTCAGTTTTTTTGGGATGGTAGATTTGTTGGCGATACTTCCGACGTATTTGAGTTTTTTTATTGCCGGGTCGCAGTATTTGCTGGTTATCAGGATTCTGCGCCTGATGCGCATTTTCAGAATTTTCAAACTCGGACACTTTCTCAAAGAGGGCTATTTTATTGTAAAAGCCTTGCAGGCGAGCCGGGCCAAAATCACCGTTTTTCTATTCTTTGTTTTGCTTATGGTCACCATTATCGGGGCGATAATGTACGTGGTAGAAGGCGGCGTCAACGAAGGATTTTCCAGCATTCCAAAAAGTATTTACTGGTCTATCGTCACGCTCACCACGGTCGGATTCGGAGATATAACGCCGGTGACCAACCTGGGACAATTTTTATCTGCCATTGTCATGATGCTTGGCTACGCAGTCATTGCCGTGCCTACAGGAATTGTATCTGCCGAAATGATGGCAAAAAGACCAACGAGTCTCAACACACAATCTTGCCGTACCTGCGGCAGGGAGGGACACGAGGACGATGCGCGCTATTGTAAATATTGCGGCGCATCTTTGAACGAATAATAATTTTTTAAACAAAAAAGCCCTCCCGGATTGCGGGAAGGCTTTTTATGAAAATTTTAGAAAGAGTTCTATCTTCTTTTTTTGAAGTTATCTCTCCTGTCGTCTCTTCTTTCCGGCCTTGGACGGCGTTCGCCGCCGCCATTGTAGTCGTCGCCTTCTCCTCCGTCTTCTTTTCCGCCCTGGCGTTCCGGCCGAGGCATGAGCGCTTTACGCGAAAGGCGGTATTTACCAGTTCTTTTATCAACTTCTATCAATTTCACTTTTACCACATCGCCTTCTGCCAAAACTTCCTCTACATTATCAATGCGACTGTGGGAAATTTCACTTACGTGCAAAAGTCCGCTTTTACCATTGAAATCCACAAAAACGCCGTAAGGCATTACCGTGCGCACTGTGGCTTCATATACGTCGCCTACTTCCGGCACAAAAACAATCTGGCGAATCCATTTCAGGGCAGCTTCGATAGAGTCTTTGTTTGAGCTGGCTACGTTTACCACGCCTTTGTCGCCGACCTCTTCGATGTTGATGGTCGTGCCCGTCATTGCCTGAATTTCCTGGATGACTTTACCGCCCGGACCAATAATCGGTCCAATGAAACTTTTATCTACAATCAATTCCACGATACGCGGTGCGTGCGGTTTGAAGTCCTCAGCAGGTTCTGCGATTACTTCTTCCATTTTGGAAATGATGTGCAGGCGTGCCTGTTCGAGCGCTCTTTCGAGCATTTCGTAAGGCAAGCCGTCTATTTTTATATCCATCTGGCAGCCTGTGATACCTTTTTTCGTACCCGTCACTTTGAAATCCATGTCACCCAGCGCGTCCTCGTCGCCGAGGATGTCGGATAAAATGGCGACTTTTCCACCTTCGGCAATCATACCCATCGCGATACCGGCGATGGTACCTTTGACCGGTACGCCCGCATCCATCAGCGCCATACAGCCTGCGCAAACGGTCGCCATTGAAGACGAACCATTGGATTCCAGAATATCGGAAACCACGCGAACGGTGTACGGAAATGCTTCGGGCATCACTTGGCGGATAGATCTGGAAGCCAGATTGGCGTGACCCACCTCGCGGCGGCCGGGCGCGCGGAGCGGCTTAGCCTCGCCCACCGAATACGGTGGAAAGTTGTAATGCAGGAAGAATTTTTCATTATAATGCACAAACGCATTGTCTATCAATTGCTCGTCGAGCTTGGTACCCAGGGTCACGGTAGAAAGCGATTGGGTCTCGCCGCGCGTAAAAATGGCGGAACCATGCGTGGAGGGCAGATAATTCACTTCTCCCCAAATCGGGCGGATTTCATCATTTTTCCTGCTATCCAGTCGCACGCTTTCGTCCAAAACCATATTTCTGATTACTTTTTTCTTCAACTCGTCCAGGTAACGGCTAAAAATGGAACCGTTTTCTTCCATGTATTCTTCGCCTTTTTCTGTGGTAAGCGTCTCTTTCAACTCTTTTTTAATGTCTTCCAACTGAGTGCGGCGGATTTGTTTGTCGGCAAAAGATTTTGCAATAGCATAAATGCGGTCTTTTGCTTTCTCCGCAACCCATGCTTTCAACTCTTCATTTTCGGGCACTGGCGCTACTTCGCGTTTTACCAGCGCTTTATCGCCTACTTTTTTAGCAAGTTCCAATTGCGCATTTATCTGAACTTTGATGGCGTCATGTGCTATGCGAATTGCTTCCACGAGCGCTTTTTCTTCCACTTC
>CALMIT010000642.1 GCA_937864255.1 uncultured Saprospiraceae bacterium | reverse complement strand
TGAATTTCTGCTGGAGCGCTCGGAGGGAAAAACCAACGGGCTGATTTCTTACACGCTGTCGAGGAGTTTTCGCCGTTTCGACCAAATCAACAGGGGCGAGACTTTCCCATTTCACTACGACCGGCTGCATTTTATAAAAACAGCAGTGGTACACCGTTTTTCAAAAAAATTCCAACTCAGTTTCAATTGGATTTTTGGTACGGGCAATCCGTACACCATCCGCACGGGCGCTTTCAAGTACCTGCCTACGGAGCAGGACGTCATCCTTTACGCCCCAAAAAACAGCGTGCGTCTGCCCGACTATCACCGCGCCGATCTGGGCTTCGTTTTTCCGAAAGAAAAAAGCTGGGGCACTCGTACCTGGGTAATCAGCCTTTATAATGTCTATAATCGCCAAAATCCGTTTTACATCTATCAGGATAACAACTCTTTGGATAACACCAGCCGGACTTATCAGGTTAGTCTCTTTCCCATCCTGCCGGCTTTTAGTTACGGGCTGCAATTTTGAAAAATGGTGGACATATTCACGACATAGATTGCCAAACCAAAAATCTTCGTCATATCAATTGCAAAGAGAAAAGTCAGCATATTAGCGCCGGTAGTAAATCTGTATTTTTCCAAAAAACAATTTATCATGAAAACTTCTTTAACGCTATTATCGCTAATCTTTTCTTTTACGGCAGTGCTCGGGCAGCACCTCGAAATGACCTTTCAGCATCATTTGACCAGCTATCTGAATCGAATTCATATTACGCCTGAAAATAACTTTCTTGTCGGCGGGCTTCACCAGCCTTCGATTCTGCAATTTGACGCTACTGGAAAGTTGATCTGGCAAAATTCTTTTCCTTGCCATCTCCCCCTGGATTTTGAAACCAGCGGCGATAGTACTATGGTCAGTTGTTCGGAAAACAGCTATGATCTTATTCAAAATAATTCCATTATCCTGTTTGATAAATCCGGTCAGAGTGCGGGATTCAGAAGCCTCTCCAGAGATTTTCAACCGCACTGCCCTTTGCGCTGCGGAATGGAAGACGGTTATTGTACGCTATTCAATGCGGCAAAAAACTTCCTGGAGTTAAATTTTGATGACGACTTCTCTATTCCCTTCGATTTTTTCGGGAATGCGGACGGCGACATCAAAGATTTTTTGATGGAAAACAGGCAAACAGTTTTTGTGTTGCAAGGCACGAAAATCAAATATGCCAATCTTGAAAACCGGGAAATTTTAACAGAAAAGGAATTACCGGCGAAGGGTTTGCGTATCAAAAATTTTAAAAATGAAATTTTAATACTGACTGAAAATCAGCTTATAAAGTCTGACTACCAGTTTAATTTTTCAGATACTTTTGACTTTGCGCAAAGCAGCCGCTTTTTTGAAATAGACACAGACGGCGACAGAATCGTTTTGCTAGGTCAAAACGACTTGAACGAACACCGGATTTTGGTATTGAAAAATGATCTTTCCCTCGAAAATCAGTTTGAAATTTTGTCGGGTAATTTTATCCCGCGCGACCTCGGTTTATTGAACGATGAAGTGTTGGTCGTAGGGGCGGCGAGCTACACGCCTCCGGTCATCCTGTTTGATGACTGGTTTGCTTTGGCAAGTTACGCAGGTGAAAGCTATGGTTTTTTGAAAAGTTATGCGCTTGACGGGCAGACAACGCCAGTGACTTCTGATGTCGCCATCACCGGCGTAAATACCGCCGGACGAATTACTTTCACGCCGGTCAATTCAATTTGTACAGATCGAAACTATGCAAAAGCTACGCTACGCGACGTCCCCATCACGATAAAAAATGCCGGAGCCGATACGCTGAAAAGTTTCAATTTGTCGGTTTTTGCAAATGAGGGCTGCAACCAGACACTTTTTTCTGTGAATCTCCGGCGTCACTTTCAAAGTTTTGAAAAACTGTCCATTCCGCCGAACGGCGAAGTAGAGATGATTCTACCGATGATGGAATTCTCCGGTGTGTTTGCGGATCAGCCGCTTCAACTTTGTTTCCGGGCAAGCGTGCCAAACTTTAAACTGGACGCCGACCACTCAAATGACTTGCATTGTGCTATTTTTGAAAATATTGTTCAAACGGCCGAAGCCCTTCCTCCTTCTTTTTTCGTCTCCATCTCGCCCAATCCGGTACAGGATTTTTTTCAATTGAGCATCAACGCGACCCGCGCGGAAAAACTTTTGCTCACCATATCCGACATTTTTGGCAGGGAAGTATTTAGAAAAGATTTTTTTGCCCAAGCCGGGACGACACAACTGCCCGTATCGCTCCCCGACGTCCTCGCGTCCGGTCATTATTTTGTACGCCTGACCAGTGCCACTGGCAGTTATTTTGACCACTTGCCAATCATCAAATCTCCTTAACCAACAAGTAAAATTCCAGTTTTTCAATTTCCTTCGATCAATGAGAATGCACTTTCGTACATCGAAACGTGCGTTTCGTACATTGAGTTGATAAAAACTGGAAAGATTTGGGTAATTATGTGAAAATAGAATTCACATATCAGTCTAATCATTACAGAGAAGTTCAACAAAAAAAATGGCTATAATAAAACTGCCTTTTACCATAACAGATAAATAGAACTAAACAAATGAAATCCAGAACTCACGGTAAAAAATGAACTGGCCTGCACAGGATTAAAGCAGGTGCGCTCATCGCAAAACAAAAGTGAGGTAGTGCCCAAAATTGTAAAAATTAAGAAACAACGTACACGTGGAGCTTAGCCACCACTTTAAAAAACAGGGCGATTCCGAAAAGCCTGACGAGTAGGAAAAATTAATCCAAAAACTAACCGAAATGTTACCACAACAACTTGTTTCATTCAACATGCAAAGCGGCTGGATACCAAATCCCAATCGGGACTCTTTTCGACAATTTTTCGAAATGGTGCTTAATGCGGATCGCCAGACCCTCGCGCCCAGCATTCAAGCGCTGAGAAAATTGATTGAAAGCAACGATGTACTTGCTTATTTGGCCAACAACGCTTTCCAGGAAAATGAGAACATTGTAGATGCCCACCAATCAACCCAGGAGGCGCCAATTCCGAGAATTCCAAATCTGGAAACGCTTCTTCACGGCTTCAACGCCATTCTGAATATGGCGCCGCAATTCATTAATAATGACCTGGTCGGTCTGCCGTTTTCCGCCCTCGTCGTCGGCATAGACGCCACACTTGGTGGCAGCACGCTGTTTCGCCTGCCGATGTTTAATGAAAAAATGAAGGCTATCCTGGATGATTGGGCGGTATTTTTGAA
>CALMIT010000641.1 GCA_937864255.1 uncultured Saprospiraceae bacterium | reverse complement strand
GGCAAAATTGCGGTGTACCTGAAAAAACTTCCTCGCCGGCAATTCATCCAGCATTTTTTTGAGCGAGGTTTTCAAAACAAACTTTTTTTTCTCGGTGAAAATAATGGAGTAGTTGCCGTCGGCTTCTATAAAAAATATTTCCTCCAAAGGCACCTTGCGCAATACGGAGCGATCTTTAATAAATAAAGAATCTTTGAAAAACAGGTTTTCGTACAGCATCTCGGCTGCATCACCCGCCAATTGCTGACGGCGATTTATGAATGCCAGTTCGATGGCAGCCTGGAGACTGAGTCTGTCAAAAGGCTTGATGAGATAAGAAACAGGCGCAAGGGTTTTGGCTTTTTCAAAGAGGTCGCGGTCGTTGTAGGCAGTAAAAAAAATGATTGGAATTTTAAGTTCTTCGATAGCTTTTGCCATTTGCAGTCCGTTCATCTCTCCCTTCAGATGTATGTCGGACAATATCAAATCAGGAATTTCATCTTCCAGCGCAAGTACTGCTGCCTCGGCCTTGTCAAAAATTTTGAGATCATCGCACCCTGACTCCTGAATCGCCATTTCTACTTCAAGCGTAAAAAGGGGATCATCTTCCACTAAAAAAACTCTCATGGGGGTTGGTTTGTGTTGGGTTATTATGTTTGTTGGTTTTGAAAAAAATTTGAAAATCAAAATTAACAGCAGCCTTCGAATTATCAAAAAAGATTGTAAATGTTATGCCGGAAAAATCAACCTGAACGTAGTACCGCTCCCGGGTTCACTTTTTATTGAAAAGTCTCCGTGATTTTTTTTGATCAACTCTTTACAAAGCCGCCAACCCAGCCCCACTCCTTTTTCACCCTGTGTGCCGGTTTTACTGTCCATTTGGTCCTGATTTGCCAGTCTGTCCACTTCCTCTTTGGTCATGCCGACACCCGTATCCGAGATTTCTATGACCGTTTTTTCTTTTTCGGAAAAAGCGGCAATGCGCACCGTGCCGCCCGGGTGCGAAAATTTTATCGCGTTGTTCAACAAATTGCGGCCTATCAAAGCCAGCGCATTTACATCAAGCGTGGCAGAAATATCCGGCGGAATTTCGCAGTTCACTTTTATGTCTTTGCTTTCCAAAAAGCTGCCAAAAGCATCTGCCAATTCTTTGAAAAACGGTTGCAAAATTATTTTTTGAGGATGAATGGGAATTTCTCCCCGCTGCGACAAAGCCCATGACAACAGATTGTCAAACAAAACCCTTATGTTTTGCGACATTTCGTCCATTGCCTTGCCCAGTCCGGCTATTTTCTCCGGCTCGCCTTTTTTTAATAAAAAGGAAATTTTTTCAGAAAGCCCCTGAAAACTGATCAGCGGCCCGCGCAGTTCGTGGGCGATGATGGCAAAAAACCTGTCTTTTGTCAGGTTCAACTCTTCGAGTTCGCGCTTTTGTTGCAAAATGGTTTGCGTACGTTGCGCCACTTCCGACTCCAAAAACTCCTTTTCTTTGTTCAAATAATACGTGCGCCACCTGATAATGGCTACGACAAAGCCACCAACAATCAAAACAATAAACAACAAAAAAAGCGGCTCGCGGTAAAAAGGATGCCTGACTTCTATCGGAATTTTCAGACCTTTTGAAGTCCATTGACCATTTTTACCCTGACCTTTTATGTTGAGTTTATAATTGCCCGGGGGCAGATTGCCAAACCTGATTTGGTTTTCTGTCTGATAATTCCAGGTGTTTTCCAGTCCTTCGATATAGTACGCATAGCGAATGCTGCCCATACTCTGATAATCCAAAAGCGTGAATTTGACCAAAAAAGAAAGCTCGCCCGGGTGGATGGTTATTTTTTTACCTGAATTAAAACTGGCAAGCCGGTCTTCATAAATACCCAGATCGGGGTTGAGTACCTGAAAGCCGGTGAGGAAAATTTCAGATTCCTGCTCATTTTTTTTATTAATAAAACCTCTGGGGTGAAAGGTGGTGAACCCGTCAAGCGAGCCAAAATAAAAATATCCCGCCTCGTCGCGGTAGTTTGAAATGTAGTTAAATTCCTCGGTGGGCAGCCCGTCTTTCGGCAAAAAAGTCTGCGTATAAGCGCTTTCCTTATCAAATCGCATCAGACCGTAGTCGCTGGGCAGCCATAACTTCCCGTAGTCGTCTTCAAAAACTGCATAAATAGTATTGTGCGACAGTCCTTCTTTGGTAGAAAACTGCCAATATTTTTCATTTTTCCGGTCGTATTTTACCAGCCCGTTGTTGCGGGTGGCCAGCCAAAAAACACCGTTTTTGTCTTCATGAATCTGCATGATGTTCAGTTTGGGCAGATATTTTTCTACTGAAAAATCGGTGATGATTGTCTCCTTCACCGGATCCAGCAATACGAGACTTTCGTCCGTACCTACCCACAAGCCCTCGTCATTTTCATAAAAGCATTGTATCACCTGACGACCCAGTCCGTTTTTGCCTTTATTGCCCTTGAACGGGAAAAAAGCAGACGCGTTTGCATCAAGCGAGTACAAGCCGTCATTGGCGCCTACCCAGAGTTTTTTACTTTTTTTATCCCGAAAAAGAACCTTCAGTTCATTAGGTCCGAGCGCATTGCTGAAATAATCTTTCCATTCCGGCTGCCCGTCTTTTCCAAAAGTGTACTTCCGAATTTCGTTGCTGTGCCGCCCCGTCCAGATGCTTCCGTCAAAATCTTTAAACAAGCCGAATCCATAATCCCGATTCAACAAAACGGGCTTTGGATTCGGTACATTCATATTCATCCTGAAAGTGCCGGCATA
>CALMIT010000640.1 GCA_937864255.1 uncultured Saprospiraceae bacterium | reverse complement strand
GCCGAAAAATGGCTGCGAAGCGTGAAGGGGGAGTGAGTAAACGGGACATTTTGTATTTTTGGAAAGCAATTTTAGAAAATGGAAAAAGAACGGTTGATACGGATCATTTGCGACTATTTCCAGCAGGCAGGTTTGCCCCTTGAAAAAGTGTGGCTGTTTGGCTCGTATGCGCGGGACGAACAGGACAAGCAGAGTGATATTGACCTGATGCTTCGTTTTTCCAAAAACAATAAAATTGACCTTTGGGATTTTGCGGGTATCAAACTTGACCTGGAAGATTTAACCGGCTTGAAGGTGGATTTGGTCAAAGAAGGTTTGGCCAAGCCTTTTGCCTCCGACAGCGTGAAACGAGACAAAATTTTAATCTATGAGAGAAAAACCAAGAGACAGGGAACGGCTGCTCCACATCCTTGAAGCGGCAAAAAACATTTTGGAATTTACGGAAGGAAAAACCTATGAAGACTTTTTATCCGACAAAATGGCTCAGTTTGCGGTGGTCAAAAATTTTGAAATCATCGGCGAAGCCGCTTACCATCTCACCGCCGCACTCAGAGAAAAAACAAAACATAAAATCGAATGGCGAAAAATCATAGCTTTCAGGCATATTTTAGTTCATGATTACTGGATGATTGACTATGAAACGGTCTGGCATTCAAAAGACAATAAACTGAAAGCACTGATAACAGAAGTGAGCGCCGTCGTAAATGAGATGGAATAAAAAAGCTGGTTTTTCAAAAATTGCCGCGTCTTTCAAGGCGCGGAAGAAAGCAAATACAAAACCGGCTTTAGCCAAATGCGCCCGCCCGCCGAAACCTCGCTTTCTGCCGATTCCTTTCTATTTTTGTAAAAACTTTAAGATCTATGCCGAAGCCTAAAAACGTAACCTACTTGCTGGGAGCTGGAGCGAGTGCCGAATCGTTACCGGTGGTATCAAATATGAAAGGTTTTTATAAACCTTACATTAAAATCTTAAAAGATTTCATTCCCGATAGTGAGAGATGGTATACTCTACGAGAAAACTTTTCTGAACTTTGCGAAAAAATAATAAAACATAATAGTCCAGACACTTTTGCAAAAAAACTTTGGCTTAGAGGAAATGAGGGTAGAAAAATTATTGAATTGAAATATTTCCTTTCCGGTTTTTTTCTTTGGTTAGAAGATGTCTTAAGTATTGAAAAATTGTTCTACTTCAGTGATGAGATAATAGGATCAGATTGGGGAGGAAAAATTATAAGCACCTCCATTGATCTAAGATACGATTCCTTTCTTGCAACAATTTTGCAAAAAAACAAATCCGGAGAGCCTTATCCTGTCCTGCCTAATCATATCAATATCATTTCCTGGAATTATGATACACAGATCGAAAGAGCCTATTGTGATTTTTTTTCTCAAAAAACTGGTATTGAACAGGCTGTAAAGCATTTAAAAATGTACCCAAAGCCTCATTATAAAGTGAACATAGAAACAGAAGGCACGCAAACTCTTTTTGATGTTAAAGTTGTAAAATTGAATGGAACAGCAGGAGATTTTATCTCTTATGAAGATTCTAAAAATGGCAATATCAGAATTTATGATGGAGAAACGTCGGAAGAAAAATTAAAAAAGATATTAGAAAATAATTACCAATTCTTAAAAAAGCAAGCAAACATTGATGCCGATAGTACCATGAATGAAGTAATGAATATTAAAACAGAGTCCCCATTTCTGAATTTCGCTTGGGAATCAGAAAATCCCATTTCTAAAAAAGGAGTAGATTTAGCAATAGCTATAATGGAGAAAACAGATGTCCTCATCATTATCGGCTACAGTTTTCCGAATTTCAATAGAGAAATTGATAAGAAATTATTGAATGCCTTTTGGAGAGCAGGTTCGGGAAAAACTATTTACTATCAAGCCCCGCAGCCCTCCTTGGATGGTTTGGTCAGACGTTTAAAAGGTTTGACAGATAGTCAATTTCATAAACAAATCATCCCATACGACGAAACCGACCAATTTCTCATCCCTTATGAAATCTGACCTCGACCTCTCCATCCCGCCCTACAACATCCGGATCAGCACCGTCGGCAATGTGGACGCATTGTACGACCGGCTGATCGCCAAAGGCGCGGACCACGAGGACGTGCGCGACGAGCGCATTCCTTACTGGGCGGATTTGTGGCATTCGGCGCTGGCGCTGGCGCGCTACCTGGTGGCGTCCGGCATTGTACAGCCGGGTATGCGGGTCACCGAGCTGGGCTGCGGGCTGGGACTATCGGGCATCGCCGCGGGATTGCTGGGCGCGGAGCTCACTTTCACCGCCTACATGGACGAGGCGCTGCACTACGCCCGCCTCAACTGGCAGCAAAACATCCCCGACCGCCCCGCGCAATTTGTACGCATGGACTGGCGGCAGCCCGACCCGACGCTGGCAGCCGATCTCATCCTTGCCGCCGACGTGGTGTACGAGCAGCGCGCCATCGAACCGCTTTTACACACTTTCAAAACCCTCGCCCGCCCCGGCGGCCTGATCCTGCTCAGCGAACCCGGCCGCGCCGTCGGAAAAACCTTTTTTGAAAAATTGCCCGCCGCCGGTTTCACCTTTTCCAAAACCACCGTGCAGGAAACCCTCAAAGCCCTTACCCAAACCGTGCATATTTTAAAGATTCGACCCTGATTTGCTGTTTGGTGTTTGGCGCTCGGCTACAAGCTCACGAAGTGGATGAAAGTGGATGAGGGATTATGAAGGATTACTTTCTCCGTACACTCTGCGCCTCTGCGAGATCATCTTCTTGTGCCCTTTGTATAAACTCTTGTGTCCTTAGTGGTTTTTTTAAAAACACAAAGGCGCAAAGGAAACACAAAGGGCACTATAAAATAGATTTCGCTCCCTGTCTCCCGTCTCCCAATCTCCCTTTCACCTTACGGACCTAAAATCCAAAAAATTCAATTGCCGGAATCGGCCGAACTTTTTACCTTCGAAAAAAAAAATCACCCTGACGATGCCTACCGTAAAATTTACTTATGCCTTGAAAAGGTTTTTTCCGGCTTTGAAAGACACGGAATTGCAGGTCGCTTCGCTCCCGGAAGTATTGGATAACGTGGACGCGATTTACCCGGGACTACGCAGCTACGTACTCGACGAGCAGGGCGCGGTGCGCAAACACGTCAATATTTTCATTGACGGCGAGATGATAAAAGACCGCAAAGACCTCAGCGATGCATTCCGCAATGACAGTGAAATTTACATCATGCAGGCATTGTCCGGAGGGTGACGGGGAGAAAGGGAGACGGACCAGGAGCGAGATAAACCTTCTTTAACCCTTATACACTTTCATACACTTCGGGAACTCGTAGCCGAATACTCAATACCGAACAGCTAACACCGAACACCGACTTATCAATGTAATCGTCAATCAAATAAAAACCATGAAATCCACCCTATTAGCTGGTACCCGAAAAGGGCTCATCGCTTACAAGCACCATCCCGACGGATGGAAAATCGAAAACATTTCATTCGAGGGCGTGCCGGTATCCATCGCTTATGCCGACCCGCGAAACGGCAGGTGGTGGGCTTGCCTCGACCACGGCCACTGGGGCGTCAAACTACAATACTCCGACGACCGCGGCCACACCTGGCAGGAAACGACCGCCCCCGCTTACCCGGAAGGTGAAGAAATAAAAGACGGCGTGCCCGCCACGGCGCGTTACCTGTGGGCAGTGTCGCAGGGCGGACGCGCTTTTCCAAACAGAATCTGGATCGGCACCGAGCCGGGCGGATTGTTTGTGAGTGAAAACGGCGGTGAAAATTTTGAACTGGTGGAATCGCTTTGGCGGCACCCGAGTCGCAAAGAGCAGTGGTTTGGCGGCGGGCGCGATCACCCGGGCATCCATTCGGTGGTCGTGGATCCGCGCGATGAAAACCGGCTCTGGATAGGAATCAGTTGCGCCGGGGTATTTGAAAGTACGGACAGCGGCAAAACCTGGCAGGTGAGAAACAAAGGTCTGCGCGCCGATTTTTTGCCTGACCAGACTTCCGACATCGGGCACGATCCGCACATCCCGGAGGCCGCGCCTTCCAATCCCGTCGTGCTTTGGCAGCAAAAACACTGCGGCACTTTTGT
>CALMIT010000639.1 GCA_937864255.1 uncultured Saprospiraceae bacterium | reverse complement strand
CAGAGATAGCGCATGATGAGTTATTGGCGTGGCGAATTTTGCGTGACGAATAAAAGCGTATTGGTTGAATGAATCCTGACGGGTTTCGCGTCAATTTGATGGCTTAAAATTCAGAAAAAAAATGAAAGCCGCTCCCTGCCGCCTGATTTAAGTGCGGGAAAAATACCAGCGAAAATTCGCTTTATTGCCTAATTTTATGCCCCGATGAATGGAAGACAACAGAACGAACGAATTATTTTCGGATTGAAAGTCAGGCAGTTGCGTCAAAAAGCAGCATTGTCGTTTTCGGATTTTGCCGCCCGCACCGGCATGTCAGTTTCTTACCTGAATGAAATCGAAAAAGGGAAAAAATTTCCAAAAGAAGATAAAATTGAAATTATCGCCGCCGCGCTGAAAGTACCGTCGGGAGATTTGCTGTCGGCCGAATTGCCGCCCGCGCTGGCGCCGGTGGAAGATTTGCTCCAAAGTAATTTTCTGAACGAGTTACCGCTCGATCTTTTTGGCGTGGAGCTGACCAAGGTGGTGGAAATGATAGCTGCTGCTCCTTCGCGGGTCGGCGCTTTTATTTCCACGCTCGTTGACCTTTCCAGGAATTACACGCTGGCGGAAGAAAATTTTTACTTTGGCGCTTTGCGCGCTTACCTCGAAATGCACAACAACTATTTCGAGGAGCTCGAAGATGCGGCGGAAGATTTTACAAAAAAATACAAAATCCCGGCGGGGCGGGCGGTGGAAGTGGACAGGCTGCGCGGCATCCTCGAAGAAGTTTTTAACTACGCCATTGAAGACGGCGGTTTGGACGGTATTCCCGAATTGAAAAAAATACGGTCGGTGTATTTGCCGGAAAAGAAAAAGTTGCTGCTGAACAGTTCGCTGTCAGATATGCAAAGGGCTTTTCAGTTTGCTAAAGAGCTGGGATTCAATTATTTAAAACTAAAAGACAGGGCTTTGACTTCTTCGTTGATCAGAGTCAATACTTTTGAAGAAGTGCTCAGTCATTTTAAGGCCGGCTATTTTGCAGCGGCGTTGCTGATGAACCGCGAAACGCTGGTGAAAGATTTGGATTCGTTTTTTTCAAAACCCGCCTGGGACGGCGAGGCGCTGATGAACTTGATGAAAAAATACGAGGCTTCGCCCGAAATGCTTTTTCAGCGAATGACCAACCTGCTGCCCAAATACCTCGGCTTGAAAGATATTTTCCTGCTGCGTTTTATCCACAACGCTGCGACGGACAGCTTCAAAATGGATCGCGAGTTGCATTTGAATCGCCGCCATCGCCCGCACGGTACGCGCGCCGGCGAACACTATTGCCGCCGCTGGTTGTCCTATTCTTTGCTTTCAGATTTGCAAAAAATGCAGGCAAGCGGAAAATTTGCCGGAACGATCATGGGCGCGCAACGCTCCCGGTATTTTGACACGCCGGACGAATATCTTTGCTTTACCATCGCCCGCCCGGCCTCGTCCGCTCAAAACGTAAGCGTGACTTTGGGAATTCTGGTTGATCCGGGTATGGAAACGACGGTCAAATTTTTACAAGACGCCAGTATCAGCCGCAAGGTCGTCAACACCACTTGCGAGCGCTGTCCGATAAAAAACTGCGCAGAAAGAGTAGCGCCTCCCGACATTTTTGCAGAAAAAGAAAGTAGAAAAGAAATCCAAAAAGCGCTGGAGCGGCTGCGTGACAACCGCTGAAACAGTTATTTCGAACGGATAGGCCGAAGGTTGTAGCCTTCCTTGCGCAGCAGTGCGATGACGCCGCTTTCACCCGCCAGGTGGCCGGCGCCTACGGCAAAAAATGTGGGCTGCTGCGGCATAATTTTTTCCATTTTCGGAATCCAGTTTTTGTTGCGATTGACCAGCAACAACTCGTCGTATTTTCCAATCCCGTCTTTTTCGGAAAGAATCATGGTTTGCATGCCGGAGAGGTCTTGGTTTTTGTACAATTCCACCATTTTTTCAAACTGATCGTCGCCGGCGTCTTCCGATTTTAAAGTTTCAACAAGCATCGTCGCCTGGACATCGTAAGGAATACTGTCGAACATACTCATTTGAAAATCAACGGTTTCCAGTCCGTCTATCAATTTTTTCTGCTCTTTTGCCATTTGCGTCAGTTCAATCTCGTAAGATTTTATGTCGGTGCTCGCCATTTTACCCGAGCCGATGTCTTCGGATGCAAACACGGAAAGTATCATTGGTTTTACGCGTTCGAGTAACATGAGTGGCATACCGATTTTATCAAAATGCGCTTCTACCAGTTTGTAATCTTCGGCAGATACCAAATCGCGGAGGCGTTTGCCGTCTTCCATAAAAGATTTCATGAGCAGGGAAAACTGCGTTCCCAGGTCAAACATTTCCTCCGTATTGATTTCAAAAACGACTTTTTTTGATTTTGAAAAAGTAGCTTTCGTGTCGTCTGTCAGAATGAAATCGTCTTTATTGATCATGTGGATGGTGCCGAAAAGGTAAGAAGGCTGCGCCAGTCCTTTCCCCGAAATTTCCCACAAAAGAGAGTTTTCGTCAGCAGTCGGGGCGTGTTGTTGTGTTGATTCTTGTGCAAAAAAGTAAGCGGGAAGCAACCAGGCAAGCAGGGACAAAAAGCAAATTTTCATTCAAAAGATTTTTTATAAAAGTATCTGAAAGGAAGTTTGACATCAAAAAGTCATGCAAAAAACGAACGATTCTTTGATTAGTTGTGAAAACGCTTCACTCTTTACAAATCGCCCAATTGCGGGCGGATGATGATTTCTTCCACGACCGCCGAGGGACTCATTTGCCAGGCGCTCCACACAGCCAATGCGACATCGGAAGCCTGCATCAGGCGCGCTTCGGGCAGGCTGACACCTTTCCATGAATCCGACCATGTAGCACCCGGCATTATGGCGGTCACCTTGATGCCTTTTTCTTTCAATTCCGCGCGCAACACTTTTGAAAAACCCAGCAGTGCAAATTTTGAAATACTGTAAGAGCCGCCGTTCGGGTAAGCCATAAAACTGGCAACGGAACACATATTGAAAATGTGCCCGCTTTTTTGCGGCAGCATAATCGGCAAAAGGTGACGGCTGAGATGATAGGCGCTGTACAGGTTGGTCTCGATCATGTGTTCCAGCGCGCCTTCTGCCTCATCGAAAGTAGCGCCCCCGATATAAAGTCCGGCGTTGTTGACCAGCACATCTACCCTGTCCCAGTGTTTTTTTATAAAGTTTGCAAAATCTGCTACGGAAGATTTTTTACTCAAATCGGCTTGGAAAACCATAACCTCGCTGCCCGGAAATTTTGAAGAAAATTCACTTTTCAGTTCTTCCAAATCTCGGACGGATCGGGCGCAAAGTGCGAGGTCAAATCCACCGGCGGCGAATTTTTCGGCGATGGCTCTGCCTATTCCTTTGGTAGCGCCGCTGACTATAATACGCGGGTTTGATTTCATTGAAAATGTGTTGATTAATTATTTGGGACAAAAGAAACGTATTTTCCCGAAAGGTGCGGCATTGCGGCAAATTGGTTTATTTTTGGCGCTTGATTTTACAGAATCAAAATTTTTTAAAGCCGTTTTAAGCAAAATTTTGAATGACTTTCTTGCTGAAGATACCGCGTGAGCTTTTATTTCACCTGGGGCGTTACCTGATTATGATGGGCAATGTCTTTGGCCGCCCGGAGAAAATGCGGATGTACTGGAAAGAGACCGTTCGCCAGATGGACGATATTGGGATCGGTTCTTTGGTTATTGTGTGTCTGATTTCCATTTTTATGGGCGCTGTGGCCGCCATCCAGTTTGCTTACCAATTGGATGGGCAGTTGGTGCCACGGTACTATATCGGCTACATTGTGCGCGACCTCGCTATCATTGAATCTGCGCCTACCATCACCTGCCTCGTTTTGGCTGGTAAAGTAGGCTCCAACATGGCTGCCGAACTCGGCGGTATGCGTCAAAAAGAACACATAGACGCCATGGAAATCATGGGTGTGAATACGGCAGCTTACCTCATCTTGCCCAAATTAATAGCCGCGCTGGTAGTGATACCGATGCTGGTGGTTTTTTCGGCATTTATTGCCATTATCGGCGGATACGTGGCTACCGTGCCTACGGGCGACCTAACGGGAGG
>CALMIT010000638.1 GCA_937864255.1 uncultured Saprospiraceae bacterium | reverse complement strand
GGCTCGCACGTATTATCTGCGCTGGGCGGCGCGGAGGACAGAAATACGGTCAGGTTTTCTTTTTCGCATCTGAATACGGAAGCCGAGGTTGATTTTGCGGTAGAAAAAATTGCAGGCATCCTGGGCGTATCGCAAAATCTGCAAAAGTCATTTTCATGATTTTAAAAATACCGACATGAGCGCAGTTTTCAGAAAATTTTTAAAAATACTGGCGGGCTTCATTGCGCTTGTTTTGATTTACATAGCAGGCGTTTTGATCTACGGAACATTGAATGATTTTCAGCCTACCGGTATTGAGAAATTGACGTTGAAGCAGCGGGCAGAAACAGAGATCGTAACTGATTCCACGCTGGATTTTTTGATTTGGAATGTCGGTTATTCCGGCTTGGGCGCAGAGTCGGTTTTCTTTTTTGACAATGGCGGGTTTTTTTTATAAAACGAAAACATGGTCATCACGCCCGAAAATCTGGTGGAAAAAAACTATAGCGGTATTTTAGATTTTTTAAAAAACAACCCCGCCGATTTTTTCCTGCTTCAGGAAGTTGATGTGGAAAGCAAGCGGAGCTATTTTAAAAATATGCTGGCCGGACTGTCTGGCGCTTTCCCAAAAAATGCCGCCGCTTTTGCGGTAAATTATCGCGCTGACTGGGTTGCCATTCCTGTTTTAGAACCCTGGAAAGCTTATGGCAAAACCGAGAGCGGGCTGGTTTCTTTGTCAAAATATGAACCTGTTTCGTCGTTCAGGCACCAGCTTCCCGGTAATTTTTCCTGGCCGGACAAAATATTTCAGCTTGACAGGTGCGCTTTACTGCACCGCTTTCGTACGAATTTCGGAAAAGATTTGGTGGTGATAAACATCCACAACTCGGCACACGACAAGACCGGAGAAATCAAAAAACAGCAACTCGCTTACCTGAAAAAATTGTTCTTGGAAGAATTTGAAAAAGGCAATTTTGTCGTCGTAGGCGGCGACTGGAATGAGTGCCCGCCGATTTTTGATTTTGACAAGTTTATGCCGGGCAACGCGCAAGGATTTTTTCAATCCAATATTCCGGCCGATTTTCTGCCGGAGGGCTGGAAATGGGTTTACGATAAAAATATTCCGACCAATCGAAAATGCCGGAGCGTCTATAAAAAGGGCGAGACTTTTGTCACGCTGATTGATTTTTTTGTGGTGTCTCCAAATGTGGAAGTGATTGATGTTGCTGCTTCCGATCTTGACTTTCAATTTTCAGATCACCAGCCTGTCAGGATGAAAGTCAGGTTAAAAATCTGAAATTCTTTTACCTTTTTTCCCACCATGATGCGTCTGCAATTTCTGCGGGACGCAGTTTTTCTTTTTCCTTTACAAAATAGTGCAAACCCAGCAGTGCCGCGACATTTGCAGCTTCAGCACTTTGGTTTTCAAGATCTGCTGGAGAGAAATAAAGTTTGATAAAATTTGTGTCAAAATCTGCCGAAACAAAAGCCGGATGCTGCATGACAAAAGTACCGAAGGGCAGGGTAGTAGCCACCCCTTCGATTTCGTACTGCCGGATGGCTTTGAGCATATTGGCGATGGCTTCATTCCTGTCGGCGCCGGTAGTTATCAGTTTTGCAATCATCGGGTCATAATAAATCGGAATTTCCATTCCTTCTTCAAAACCGTCATCTACGCGGACATTTTCACCTTCCGGTTTTTTGTAACGAACCAATTTGCCGATGCTCGGCAAAAAATTATTGGAAGGGTCTTCGGCATAAACGCGCAATTCAATGGCGTGGCCTTTTATGCTCAAATCGTCTTGCGTAAAAGCCAACTTCTCGCCCCGGGCTACTTTCACCTGGAGTTCCACCAGGTCGTAACCGGTAATTGCTTCCGTGACCGGGTGCTCCACTTGAAGGCGGGTATTCATCTCTAAAAAATAAAAATTTAGCTTGTCATCCACCAAAAACTCGACGGTTCCCGCACCGGTGTAATTGCAACTTTCGGCTACTTTTACAGCAGATTCTCCCATTTTTTTGCGCAGTTCTGGCGTCAAAATGGCACTGGGTGCTTCCTCCACTACTTTCTGATGACGCCGCTGAATGCTGCATTCTCTTTCAAAAAAATAGCAGGTGTTTCCGTAATTATCCGCCATAATCTGGATTTCGATGTGGCGCGGAGAGGTGACGTATTTTTCGATAAAAACCGCACCGTCGCCAAATGCCGACTCTGCCTCGCTGATGGCGCGCTGCATTTGTTCTTCAAATTCCGCAGCGGATTCTACCATGCGCATTCCTTTGCCGCCGCCGCCTGCCGATGCTTTTATTAAAATAGGATAGCCGATGCTCTCGGCTATTTCTTTCGCTTTTTTCACGTCTGTAATTGCCTCTTCAATACCGGGCACCATTGGGATGCCGTATTTTTTGGCGGCTTCTTTGGCGGCGAGTTTGCTGCCCATAATTTCAATAGCCTCTGGACTCGGGCCGATAAAAGTGATGCCGGCTTCCCGCACGCTGCGCGCAAATGCGGCATTTTCACTCAAAAAACCATAACCGGGGTGAATGCCGTCCACGCCCAGCTTTTTTGCTGCTTCTATAATTTTTTCACCCCGGAGGTAAGATTGTGCGCTGGGCGCAGGCCCGATACACACTGCCTCGTCGGCAAAAGTGACATGAGGGGAGCGCCGATCAGCTTCCGAATAAACGGCTACGGTGTTTATACCCAACCTTTTCAAGGTACGCATGATGCGCAGCGCAATTTCGCCTCTGTTGGCTACCAGGATTTTTTTCATAAAATCATTTTCTGATGATATGCCGGCCAAAGTAATCCGAATCAGAGCGGATAGAAAATTCTTCCGTTAAAATTTTTCTAATTTCGCGGCAATAAGGCATTGTACTAAATAGTTTTTGCTTTTACTTTAGGCGATAATTAAGCACAAAAGGATAACCAATGATTAAAAAAGTAGCCTTCACCGGGGTCTTCGCGCTCCTTTTTTCCTCAACTTTTTTCGCACAACAAACGACGGTTTTCACCGCAGCGAATCTTGATTACAAACGCGGGATGGATTTTTTCGATCAGGGCATTTATGGTCTGGCGATGAACGAATTTGGCAAAAGTATTCAGAAGCTGCGTCCGGTAAATGAGCCGGAAGCAGAGCTGCTGCTGACTAAAGCCGAGTTGAATTATGCTAAATCTGCGGTCAGGTTGGAACTCCCCGATGGAGAAAAACTGATGCTGGATTTTATCCGCAAGCACAGCCCGGATCCAATCTCGAACCAGGCGCTCATTGACGTGGCGGATTACTATTTTGATGCCCGCAAATACGACAAAGCCATTGAGTTTTATAAAATGGCGCCTACTTATCAAATGGCTTCACGGGATAAGGCAGAGGTGTATTTCAAACTTGGCTACGCCTATTTTGTGCAAAAAAACTTCAACCAGGCAAAGCGCAGTTTTTATCCGATTTTACAACTTACCCAGTCCGACTATTTTCACGCCTCGCACTATTATTATGGTATGTGCGAATTTTTTGAAGGCAATTACGACTCCGCTATCAAGAGCTTTAAGATGGTGGAGGATTTTCCGAAATACAAACCGCACATTCCATATTACCTGGCGCAGATTTATTTTGCGCAAGGCAAATATGATGAATTGATAAGTTACGGCGAGTCGAAATTGCAAATCAGCAATTTGAGAAACGATGCCGAAATCCGGCAGCTGATAGGTCAGGCGTATTTTGAAAAAGAAGATTATGTAAAAGCGCTGCCGCATCTTGAGTACTACGCCGAGCGCAGTTCGACCATGCGCGAGGAGGAATTTTATCAGCTAGGCATCGCGCAATACAAAACCGGAAACTACCAAAAAGCGATCAAAAACCTGGAGCAACTGAACCAGTCCAATAGCAAAATCGGGCAGCACGCCATGTCCATTTTAGCTGATTGCTATTTGAAAAGCGGCAACAAAGGCTCGGCGCGAAATGCTTTTTTGCTTGCCAGTAAAATGGACTTTGATGCGGCGCTGAAAGAAGACGCTTTATTCAATTTCGGAAAACTTTCTTACGAGCTGAAATTTGACGCGGACGCCTTGACTGCTTTGCAGGCGATTCAACCTTCTTCCAATTATTACAATGAGGCGCAGG
>CALMIT010000637.1 GCA_937864255.1 uncultured Saprospiraceae bacterium | reverse complement strand
TTTTTTCACTTTTGCAGGAAAAAAGCGCCAGCACAACAAACAAAACCGGAATTAGTCTTACCATTTTTTTGAATTTTTGGCAAATGTAAAAAACAATAATCGCTGTAAAGAAACATTAACGGCGCGTCTTCATTTTACAAATTTTCCATCCATTTGCAGTTTGCAATCCGGCCCGATTTGATAAAGACGCTTGACGGATTTTGCCTCGTAGTTTTTGACCAAAATATGCGCCGGACCAAATTCGGGCTTTTTCTGATACGCGGCGAAGCCAAAATCGCAATTATCCATTTTAATATTTTCAATCACCAATGTTGACAAATCTTTCGACGCTACGCCGATGACGGCATTCGAGACTTCCAACCCAAAAACATTCACCTCGGAATCCTCGCCAACGCTCAGCCCTTTGTCACCGTTTTTATAAGTTTTTGAATTCCAAACGTTTATGACGCTTCCTGAAAAGTCCATGCCGTCATTTTTTGTATTTTCAAAAACCGAATTTTTGATTTCACCGATGCAAAAATCGCAGTCGAAGCCATCAAAAGGCGTATTTATGACGAGGCATTTTTCCATCACAAAATTTGAACGGATAATATTGAGCGCATCTTCGCAATGATTGTTTCCAAACACACAGCGATATAAATTCACCTCCGCTTCATAAAAATTAACCGCACCCGTGAGTTTCCAGCCGCCTTCGATGAGCGTGTTGAAGCCCGAAAAAATCACGTAGCTCAATTTGGACGGGAGTTTGGTCTGAAAAACGGTAAATCCTCGCGCGCTTCCGTCGGAAGAAGTGATTTTGATTGGTGCGTCTTCGGCGCCCAGCATAGCCAGCGGCGAGTAAGAAATAAACTTCGCGCCTTTTAAAAAATCAATTTCAGCACCCGCCTCAAAGATCACTTCTTTATTTTCGGGAATCAGAATATCCCGATCGCTTCGGTGCTGTCCTTTTTTAAAAATCACGCGGTTACCTTCCACCCGAAAAATCGAATTGGAATTCAAAACCTCGTCTTTGAAAAGCATCTGTCTGTCTGTAAAAGCCTGCGGTGGCGACCAGAAATAAATCGGCGACACAAATAAAGAATCAACACCTAAAACCTTGAAAAACAAAAACTTACTATGCGAATTCACACTCAACTTTTGATAAGAAATTTGTTCCTGTTGTAAATAGCTGTTGAGTGCAAGGTGGCGCAAATCGTCCAGATTTACCGGCGTGCCGGCGCCTTCGGGGTGCATTAGCCTATTCCAAAATTCCGCCGACGGGCGCGCCGGAAGCAATACGGGCATCGCAAACGACTGGGTCATTTTTTTTGCCCTACTCCCTGTGCCAACGATTTGCAGGGGAAGGTGATGGTAATTGGCGATTTTTAATACTATCGAGTCATTTTTTCTGGTCTCGGAAAAAGCGCGAAGACTTTGCGGAAATGGCAAAATCAGCGTGCGGACAAATTGGGCAGATTCCAAAATTCTGTTCTCATCCAACTGATAATCAGGAAATTCTTTTTTCAAAAATTCGGCTCTGCCCTGCAATCCGGGATTTATTTTTTCAAAAAATGACTTCAAAAAAGACGGCGACGAAAAATGATAAAACCAGGCGACGTACTTTTCAGTGAATTCAGGATCGAGGAAAACTTTATCCGTCAGCGTACCGCTGTCTATTTTAAAAGGATTGGTAGCGCCCTGCCCCAAAAAATGATAGCGCCTGCCCGGCTCGCCGCTGAAGCCGTCAAAACCTATCGGCTCCAGTTTTGAAATGATCGGATTGTAATAAAAACGCTGGTTGTGCCACACAATGCCGTGATAGGCGCCCAGTGCGTCGCAAATAGCGTAATATTTTGCAAGTCGTTCAATATCAAATACTTCCGAATTTTTTAAAGCATTTTGACGATACTGTTCCAACAAAATCAAAGCCTGACGAAGTACCGAGTCAAGTGCGCTGTCATTTTCATAAGTAGCGGGATTGAATGGCTCTGCCGGCGCATTTTCAGAATGACGCACAGGGTGATCCTGATCGTGAGAGAAATAACCCAGCGCGCCATATTGCCTCGAAATATTTGACCAAAATCCATCTTCCGAAAACTTCAGAATTGGTCCCTCGCGCTTGTTTTTATATTCGACCAGTTGTTTTTCAAAATGCTCCTCCATCGCATAAATTCCCAGTGGCTTTTCGTTCAAAGTCAGCTCCACAAAATCGTATCGCGTGGTCAAAATATCTTCTGATTCCAGCATTTGATGAAACAGCCATTCGTGCAAAAAGTAGCGCGCCGCCGGCGTGTGCAGAGAGAAAGAAATCATTCTTTCGACAGCGTGCGGGTCTTTCACTTCGACGCGGAAAGACCACTTGTCGTTCTCAAGATGATCCAGCCAGTCGCCTTTCAGGCGCAATTTTATGGGTACGACATTCAGCGAATCCACCGCAAGGCTGCCCTTCACCCAATCGTCGTCCGCAGATTCCAGGATTCCTTTTTCGCGAGCCGATTTTCTTTTTTGCCGCAATTTTTCAAGAGCCTTTTCTTCCAGTCTGATGTGTATTTTTTTTGGGTGGAAATACTCGTATTCCGGTTCTGTTTTTTCAATTTTAAAATCGTCAAAATAAACCGGCTGCTGCCCGTTTGCAAAAGTGTGGATATTGATTTTATGCCAATTTTGATCAAGCGGAACAGTAAAAGTCAGTTGAAGTTTTTTCCAATAATTCTGGTTGACTTCGACGGGAATGTTTGTGGATTGATAAAATGCTTTTCCGTCATTTGCGGCGACTACCAGCGTGCCGTCGTCGCTCGCCACCGGTTGATAACGCCAGATGGTAACGCTGTAAGTCGCTCCCGGCAAAAAATCTTTAAAATCCTTCGCAACGCCGTATTGCATGCCGTCTCCCGGGCTGATTTTTGAAGAAAATTTTCCCGAAAGGGCTTGTTCGTTACTGCGGGTTTTGCCGCCAGCGAAAGTGTCTTTTTCTGATATAAAAAGCTCATTTTCAGCATTTTCCATATCACAAAACCACACTTGTCTGTAGCCGGGAGTTTCGGTGAATTTTTTTGTTAAAAAAAGTACAAGCAATATTACCGGCAAGGTCAGGAAAATCCATTTCCAAACGCCGCGATTCGCTTTTTCTGATTCGCCGGTTCTGTCTTGAATTACCATTCGGGATGATCGATGATGGATAATTTGGTGGCCGCCGATAACTCCGCGACTTCTTTTTGAATGCGGCTGATTTGAGCAATGTCGGACACTTTGCACAAAAAAGACAGGTCAAGTCCCGGCTTCAGTGTGTCCATTCTTTTCAATTCTACGTAATCAAAAATGCCGGAGAGCAGGGCGCTTATTTTTTCAAAATCTTCGGTGTCCGTGCTGATATTTATAAAGACTTTGTCTTCGCTTTTCATACTGGCTTTTTGACCAAATTGCTTGCTGAGCCATAAAATAAAAATGATAAGCGAAAAAGCCAAAAGCGCAAGAATCGGCTGGTTAGCGCCGCCGGCCAAGCCGATGCCTATGATTAAAAAAAGGTAAGTCAGTTCTTCGGGTTCTTTGATCGCGGAGCGAAACCGGACAATAGACAAAGCGCCCACCAGACCGAGCGACAGTGCTATGGACGATTTGACCACCATAATGATCAATAAAGTACCCAAAGCAAGCGGCAAAAAATTATTGGCAAATTTTTTCCGGTTGGAAATCGTCTCGCCAAAACGAATATAAAACCAGCGCAAAGCCAGCGCCAGTGCGGCAGTAATAAACACATTTAGCAGAAATTCTCCGAGCGGAACATTGTTGCTAAATTCCTGGATGTATTGTTCTTGAAGTTGTTGTAAGACGTTCATTTTTCAGGATGATTTGAAAAAGGCGGCGCTAAATTAGTTTTTTTACAAAGCAGGTGGATGATCGCGCGCTGATTTTGTCTGTTTGGAAAATTGCAGGGCAGTTTTAAAATTTCAATTGAAAGAGTAAACCTTAATCGGTCTGAATTGTATAAATTGCGCCGTTATTAAAATTAAGTCTAAATAAGAACCAAAATTTTTTGAGCATGAGTGATTCGATGCAGACGCTGGAAGCGCACACGCAAAGTGAATACAAATACGGATTCACCAGCAACATCGAAACCGAAACGATTCCGAAAGGATTGAATGAGGAAACCATACGAGCCATCTCTCTGAAAAAAAACGAACCGGAATTTTTATTGGAATGGCGACTGAAAGCTTACCGCCATTGGTTGACGATGCAGGAGCCAAAATGGCCAAACGTGCGCTACCCCGCCATTGATTTTCAAGACATCATTTACTACGCAGCTCCAAAGAAAAAACCTGAATTAAAAAGTCTCGACGAGGTGGATCCGGAATTGCTGGCTACTTTTGAAAAATTAGGAATACCGCTTGACGAGCAAAAAATTCTGGCAGGCGTAGCGGTAGATGCCGTCATTGACAGCGTATCCGTAAAAACTACTTTTAAAGAAAAACTGGCAGAGTTGGGAATTATTTTTTGCTCGTTCAGCGAGGCTGTACAGCACCATCCCGACCTGGTAAAAAAATATCTCGGCTCCGTTGTGCCTTACACAGACAATTTTTACGCAGCGCTAAATTCAGCGGTTTTTTCCGA
>CALMIT010000636.1 GCA_937864255.1 uncultured Saprospiraceae bacterium | reverse complement strand
ACAGGTACGACGAGAGTTCATTTCAAAGTAGAAGACAATTGCGGAAATTATGAAGTTTGCGACCTCATCATCATTGTACGCGACGCCAAAAAACCCACGCCTGTTTGTTTGAACGGTGTGTCGGCTACGCTGATGCCGATGAATGGCGGGGGCATGGTAGTACTGACGCCGCAAATGTTTGACAACGGAAGTTACGACAATTGTACGCCGCGCAGCCGGTTGAAAATGGAAGTAACGCCGAATACCTTCACTTGTGCCGAACTGGGCATGAATACCGTACGACTTACCGTGACCGACGAGGCTGGCAACGCTGATTTTTGTGAAACATTCGTGTTGATTCAGGATCACATGGGCGTTTGTTCGGGCAATGCCAACTCCCGAATCGCGGGTGCGGTAAAAGATCCGAACGGCAGCAACGTGCAAAATGTAAAAGTGGATTTGAGTGGTAACAACACCCTGCTAAATTCGGTAACGACAGGCACGGACGGTATGTACAGCTTCGGCGGATTGGTGCCGGGCTACGACTACACGGTGAAACCGAACCTGAATGCAGGACACGACAACGGTGTGACTACTTTCGACCTCGTGTTGATCAGCAAGCACATTTTGAACGTACAGAAACTCGATTCGCCTTACAAGATCATCGCTGCCGACGTCAACCACTCCGGCAATGTTTCTACCTTCGACCTTGTGGCTTTGAGAAAAGTAATCTTGCGCGTAGCTACCGACTTCCCGAACAATACTTCCTGGAGATTCGTGGATAAAAAATATATTTTCCCGGATCCGGCTAACCCCTGGGCTGTGAATTTCCCCGAAGTAGCGAATGTGAATAATCTCGGCGCCAACCAGTTGGCAACCGACTTTATAGCCATCAAAGTGGGCGACGTGAACGGCTCTGCCAAAACCAACAACCTGTTGGGTGTGGACGACCGCAGCTTCGAACAACCACTGGTGCTTAATACTACCGACAGCCGCTTTGAAAAAGGCGAACTGATCAGCATACCTTTCACAGCGAATAATTTCTCAGGAATTACCGGTTATCAGTTTACACTTGAATTTGACGTCAATGCTTTGGAATTAAACAACATCGAGCCAGGTATTCTGGACAATTTGAGCGAAGCAAACTTTGGTTTGACGATGGTCAATGAAGGTGTAATCACGACTTCCTGGGACAATTCAAAAACAACACATGGCAAAAACGGCGTGCTCTTTACGCTACAATTCCGCGCAAAATCCAGCGGAAAAATCAGCGAAATGCTGAAACTCAGCTCTCAGTTTACCAAAGCGGAAGCCTACGAGGAAACCGCAAGCGGACTGGAATTGCTGGATGTGCAATTGGAATTTGCGAACGGCGCCTCTGCCAATGCAGCTTTTGAATTGTACCAAAACGTACCGAACCCGTTCAGCGGACAGACGACTATCGGCTTCAATCTGCCGGAGGCTTCCGCCGCCACGCTCACGGTATTCGACCTTTCCGGAAAATTGCTCCACAGCATCAGCGGCAATTTTGTGAAAGGCTACAACGAAGTACAAATGGACGGTAAAGTCCTGCCACAAAGCGGCGTGCTTTACTACCGACTCGAAACCTCGACACATACCTCTACACGTAAAATGGTATTAGTGAAATAAGCTTATTTTTTTCACACCCCCTTGGAGGCTATCCGGTTCGCCGGGTAGCCTCTTTTTTTTGAATGTCGAATATATGGAATGATGAATGTAGAATGATGAAGTGACAGTATTTTTGGAAATGCATTTTCTCCCTTTGGAGGGGGCAGGGGGAGGAAAAAGTGAAGCTGAGAAAGTCCACCCCCTACCCCGCCAGCGGGGGATTGATTACATATTTATATCGTGATC
>CALMIT010000635.1 GCA_937864255.1 uncultured Saprospiraceae bacterium | reverse complement strand
CTCAGCTTGCTGCCGTTTTGCGGCATCGGCAGGTAGCCGAAATCGCGTTTGACAGACCCCAGCAACTTTCCATTGTCCACGGTAGCTTTGACACCCGCGTAAGTTGAATAATTGATATTGCCGCCCGGCAATGCGCCCGAGTGGCAGCCGATGCAATAAGTCTGTATAATCGGATTCACGCCGCCGCTGAAAGTAGTATTGTTCAAATTACAATCGCTGGGCGGACACACCAGATTTTCGGCGCCCTGTTCAATCCAGAGTGCGATGGTTTCGATTTGCGAGATGGAAAGTTGTTTAAACGGGTCGGGCGGCATTGCTTTGTCGCCGCCGGATGTTACCAGCACTTTGTAAAGTTCGCTGCTTCGATAGTTGCCCGGGCTTACCGTGCCGGTGCTGATGACCGCATCGTAGGTGGCAAAATCATAGCCGCTTTCCAGGTCTATACTGTTGTGGCAGCCGCTTTGCGTGCAATTGGACACCAGGATGGGAGCCACGTCATTTTCAAAACAAACCTTGTTTACGTCCTCAATATATTCGGACGAGCAACTTTGCACGCCTGCAATGGTCAGCATTGCAGCGATACAGGCAGTAACTAAAAGTAAATTTTTCATCACAATGACAGTTATTAATTTGTAAAAGTGGATACTTACATTTTGCTTTTAGGTGACGGCAATCATACGGGTGATTGATTTTTACTATTGCCAATTTTTGCCACTAATATTTAAAATTGCCATTAAACGAACCTTTTTAAATAATCTTTTTTAAAAAACCGGTCATGCTCAAAAAAATCTTTCTCGGTTTACTTACGATTTTTTGTCTGATCCAGATTTTTCAAATTGACAAAAACAATCCTGCTTACGATTCCAAACAGGATTTGTTGTCTTTGACGCAGCCTCCCGCCGAAATCGCCGATTTGTTAAAATCAGCGTGTTACGATTGCCATTCCAACCAGACTATTTATCCCTGGTACAGCTACATTCAACCCGTGGGTTGGTTTTTGCAAAACCATGTGCGCGAAGGCCGCGGCGAATTCAATTTTTCAGAATGGGCTACTTATTCGCCCGACGACCGTGGTCAAATTTTGCACGCATGCGCCGAAGAAGTTTTGGAAGGCGAGATGCCGCTTACTTCGTACACCCTCACGCACGCCGACGCCCGGCTGACGGATACGCAGAGAAAAAACCTTGCCGATTGGTTTGAAAGCGGCTCGGGCGAGCGCCGATCGGGGCGTGATCACGAAGCTGAAGAACACGAATAAAACTGTAATTTTGATTCAAAAAGCGCCTTCCTGCTAAGCCGGGAAGGCGCTTTTTGTTTGAAACTGCCGGCTTGCTCAAGTGCAAATTTTCCTAAATGATAAAAATCATCTTTTTGGCTGATAGCACTCAATAAGCGCTGCGTGTGTCGGGTCTAACTTGCCTCGAAATTAAATTTCACAAAAAAATGAAAGTAATTTTTCTGCTCATTTTGGCAAGTCTGGTAGTGGCCGCCGGTTTTTTGTACGCCTTTATCTGGGCGGTGCGCGACGGGCAATTTGAAGACGATTACACACCTGCCGTCAGGATTTTATTTGACGACGGCACGCTGCCAAAAGCAGAACAGCCGCCGCCCGAAGCGGAGTCAAAAGAATAAAATCTCTACACATATAAAACCACACACCAAGTTTTTTCTCAAACCATTTTCGAATTTTTTACTCGCAAAAAGAAAGTATTATGGCTCAGTTGGAACAATTCAGTTATGACAACAAGATTGTTCGGAATTTCGCCCTGGCTTCGGCAATTTTCGGTTTTATCGGAATGCTGGTCGGTCTGTGGGCGGCACTTGAACTGGTTTTTCCGTCACTCAATCTTGACTTGCCTTACACTACCTTCAGCCGCATCAGACCGCTGCACACCAATGCAGTGATTTTTGCTTTTGTCGGCAACGGTATTTTTATGGGCGTTTACTACTCGCTTCAGCGGCTCTGTAAAGCGCGCATGTTCAGCGATTTTTTAAGCAACCTGCATTTCTGGCTTTGGCAGGCGATTATTTTATCGGCAGCCATCACGCTTCCGCTCGGTATTACCAGTTCCTGGGAATACGCCGAATTAGAATGGCCGATTGATATTGCCATCACCCTTGCCTGGGTGGTATTTGGTATCAATATGTTTGGTACTATTTTGAAAAGAAGGGAGAATCACTTGTACGTTGCCATCTGGTTTTACATCGCCACATGGATAACGGTAGCCATGCTCCACATCGTCAAAAATCTGGAATTGCCGGTTTCGCTGTGGAAAAGTTACGGTATTTTTTCGGGCGTGCAGGACGCGCTGGTTCAGTGGTGGTACGGTCACAACGCCGTTGCTTTCTTTTTGACCACGCCTTATCTCGGTCTGATGTACTACTTCATGCCGAAGGCTGCCAATCGTCCGGTATATTCCTACCGGCTTTCAATTATACACTTTTGGGCCTTGATTTTCATATACATCTGGGCTGGTCCTCACCACCTTTTATATACTTCGCTTCCTGACTGGGCGCAGTCGCTGGGCAGCGTTTTTTCTATCATGCTTATCGCGCCAAGTTGGGGCGGTATGTTGAATGGTTTATTGACGCTGAGAGGCGCCTGGGACAGAGTGAGAGAAGACCCGATTTTGAAATTTATGGTCGTGGCAGTGACTGCTTATGGTATGTCCACATTTGAAGGGCCGATGCTCTCGGTAAAAAGCGTCAACGCCATCAGCCACTACACCGACTGGACGATAGGTCACGTACACATCGGCGCTTTGGGCTGGAACGGCTTGCTCACTTTCGGTGTGCTTTACTGGCTCATTCCGAGAATTTACAGCACGCAATTATATTCGAAAAAACTCGCCAACCTCCATTTCTGGATTTCTACGCTGGGAATTCTATTTTATGCAATTCCGCTTTATTGGGCAGGCTGGACGCAGAGTTTGATGTGGAAAGAATTCACGCCCGACGGCTATTTGAAATATGGTAATTTCCTCGAAACCGTCACCCAGATCATTCC
>CALMIT010000634.1 GCA_937864255.1 uncultured Saprospiraceae bacterium | reverse complement strand
GGCGTGCAAATGTATGGAACGATCAGGATTACTCCTTTTAAAACCATACTTCACGTCGCCCCTGATCGGGCAGCCGATAGCGGCCAATTGCGCGCGTATCTGGTGGTGCCTGCCCGTGAGCAGCTCTATTTCCAATAAAAAATAATTGTCGCTTTGGTTGATTACTTTATAATGAAGTTCCGCTTTTTTGCTGCCTTCCGCTTCGTGGTCGAAAGCTTCGGAGCGGTTGGTGCGGCCGTTTTTGCGCAAAAAATGGACGAGTGTGTCCTCGGTTTTGGGCGGTTGTTCTTTCACCACAGCGAGGTAAAGATTGCGCACCGTACGGTTTTGAAATTGTTCGTTGATGGCGACAAGGGCAGATTTTTTATTAGCGAAAAGCACCAGTCCGCTGGCCGGCATATCTATGCGGTGCACCAGCAAAACCGGGTGTTTGCAATAAATTTCTGCGAGTGCCTGTAGTGATTTTTCGCCCGTTTTGTCGGGCTGCACGGGCACGGCGGGCGGCTTATTGAAAGCGATAAACTGATTGGTTTTGAAAATTACCCAGTCGCCTATTTTATTGGATTCCATGAATCAACCGGCTATTGAAAAAGCATTTTTAAAAAACAGGATTACTTAATTTCTTCGTAGTCAGTGTAGTCGCCGTCGTCTTTGCTTTCGCGTTCCTGGCGGAGGCGGTCGGCTTTGTCGCCTTTTTCAGGCAACATCATGGGTTGTATAAAAAAACGGTAAGCGAGGTAAATTAAAAGAAGGTATATGAGTAGTTTCATTTTCGGAAGTGCTTGAAAATTAAATGAATTTCAAAATTTGCGACAAAAGTAATCTTTACGCTCCGAAGCGCGGGCATATTTTAAAAAATCCTGCCGGCGGGTTGTATTTTGCGGGCGCTTAAAATTTAAAACGAAAAAACAAAAACGATGTGGACGCCGGAGGCATATTTTGATTTTGTAAAAAGCAGTTTTGAAAAAATGGGCGACCCGGAAGTGGCGCAGGGACAGGTGCGCTACATGCGCGATCAGTTTGAGTTTTTTGGAATGAAAGCGCCCGTGTGGTATCCTTTTTCAAAAAAACTGATCAAAGAAAAAGGTGCGCTCATGGGCGATGATTTGAAAAAATTCGTGCGGATGTGCTACGAAGACGACCACCGCGAAATGCAGTTTTTCGGCATCGAAATGGTGCAGGCGGGATTGAAAAACCAGCCGGCGGAATTTGCGGATTTTTTGGAGGAACTGATTTCCACAAAATCCTGGTGGGATACGGTGGACTGGCTGGCCAAACTCGTCGGTATTCATTTTAAAAATCATCCCGAAATCATCCGTCCGGTGACGGAGCGCTGGATGCAGTCGGGCAATATCTGGCTGCAACGCAGCTGCATGATTTTTCAACTATTATATCACGAAAAAACGGACGCCGCTTTGCTTTTTGAGTATGTGCGGCGGCTGCGTTTTTCCAACGAATTTTTTATACAAAAAGGAGCCGGCTGGGCTTTGCGCCAATATTCAAAACAAAACCCCGCGGCGGTGATAGATTTTGTAAGCAATACCGAACTGGCGCCGCTGACCAAACGAGAAGCATTGAAATGGTTGAAAAATCAGGACAAAATTTAAACTGATGTGCCCGCTTTGAAATATTTTTTACTTTTGAAAAATTGGAAATTTTAAAACCGGAAAATGCGCGAAACAAAATTTATAGAGCAGAATAAAGAAAAGTGGAAAGAGCTGGAGCAACTCATGGACGCTCCGCAAAAAGACCCCGAAAAACTCAACGAGCTTTTTGTGCAGGTGACGGACGACCTTTCCTTTTCGCGCACTTTTTACCCGAACCGCTCCGTGCGCGTGTACCTCAATTCACTGGCGCAAAATATTTTCACCAATATATATTCCACCCGCAAATACGGCAAAAATCGCTTCGTACTTTTTTGGAAAGAAGAACTGCCACAGTTGGTTTATGAATCGCGGAAAGACTTCCGGCTTTCCTTCGGCATTTTTGTAATAGCCTTGCTGATCGGTGTTTTGTCTAGTG
>CALMIT010000633.1 GCA_937864255.1 uncultured Saprospiraceae bacterium | reverse complement strand
TTCCGGTTTTACAGAAGTTGAACCTTTCTTATAACGAATTCACAGGCGGTATCCCGGATTGCGATTGCCCTGATCTTACGTTTTTTTCTGTTGAAAGAAACGAATTAACCGGTGAGATTCCCAATTTCAATCACCCAAAATTGGGACAACTTGATCTTTCACTGAATCATTTAACGGGCAATATTCCAGATTTTGACCTGCCGGCGCTCACCATTTTGGGAGCATTCAGCAATGAATTGAGCGGCAGTCTCCCCGATTTCAGCAAACTGCCCAAATTGCAAAACATGGTACTCTACGACAATCAGTTCACAGGCAGCATCCCGAATTTTCAATTGCCGCAACTGCGTTTGATTTATTTAAGTAATAATAAATTGGAGGGCAACATTCCTGCTTTTGACTTGCCCGAAGTGACGGGTTTGTATATCGGGCATAATCAACTGACGGGCGACATCCCGAATTTTCAACTCCCCACGCTTCACGGTTTGGATGTTTCCAGCAACCTGTTAGGCGGCAAAGTTCCTGATATCAGCATTCCATTAAACTACATTTATCTCGACAAGAACCAATTTACATTTGACGGGGTAGAGGAGTTAAAAATAAAAAATTCGCCCTCAATTTTTCATTTCAATCCGCAGGCGCCCATCCCGATGCTGGTTTCGGGCAATGTGCTTTCCGTCAACGCGGGCGGCACGCTCGCGAATAACACTTACACCTGGTACAAAGACAGTGTACTCGTAGTCGTAAAAACGGGCGATTCGACTTTCGTGGCTGACCAGCCGGGTACTTATTTCTGCAAAATCGTGAACAGTGTTTTAGTGCTGCCTTCGGGCTTTCAATTCTCCTTGTTCAGCGAGCCATACAGCCACACGGTTTCCGCCGATGATGTTTTTGAAAAACCGGATTTTCAAATTTTCCCCAATCCGATTTCCGAAGGCGAGTCGCTCAAAATTTCTTTTAAAAGTGATTTTGTCGGTGAAGTGAAAATTGAAATCCTGAGCCTTGACGGGCGGATGCTGAGTACGTCCGTGACTCGAAGCAACAATCTTACTTTACCCATTGTGAATTTTCCCAACTCTTTTTTCATAAAAATTTCAGATGAAAAAAGAACGGCAACCCGCTTGATTGAAAAATTTTAAATGCTTTTAAAAACGCTCATTTTATGAAAAGCGTCGCTTACTTGTTCATTTTCAGCTTGTTCATTTTCCAAAATGCCACCGCCCAACCTTCCATTCTTTGGGAAAAAGAATTTGGCGGTTCCAAATTTGATTGGAATGCAGATTTTATTCGCACGAACGACGGAAACTGGCTTTTCGCCGGAGTATCAACTTCTCCGGATGGCGACGTGCCGGGGCATTTTGGCGCGAATACTTGGGACCCCTGGGTTTTTAAGACGGATACCACCGGGACTATCATCTGGTCAAAAAATTTTGGCGGTTCCGGGCAAGAGGAAGGCGGAACTATTTTTGAAAATCCCGACGGCACATTTTGGCTGGTGGGAGAAACCCACTCGTCCGACGGACTTTTCACAGCCAATAAAGGTAGATGGGACATTTATGTGCTAAAAATTTCAGCATCGGGCGACCCGCTTTTGAATAAAACTTTTGGCGGAACCGGCGCCGATGATTTCTCAGGCGCTTTACCAACAGCCGACGGCGGTTTGATTTTCCTGGGTTCTATCTGGTCAAGTTCGGGCAGTGGCGATGTCATTTTTAATCACGGCGAGCGCGATTGCTGGCTTGTGAAGTTGAACTCGGAGGCAGAAATCGAATGGCAAAAATCCATCGGAGGGTCGAAACACGAATCCGAGAGCAGCCTCCTCAAGTCAAAAAGAGGCGGTTACTGGCTTGTAACGAGTTCTCAATCTAGCGACGGCGACTTCCCTACGCTCGACGGCGCGGAAGATACCTGGGTGCTGCGTCTGGACGATTTCGCCAATATTATTTGGAAACAGCGCATCGGTTTGCCGCGCGAAATAACCAGTTTCAACGCAACAGAAGATGCCAACGGCAATCTGGCGGTGGTAGAATTTACAGGCAATAACGCGATGACGCTTGAAATATTTACCCCTGACGGTTCGCTGCACTCGAAAAACAATCTCGATCACATTTTTCTACCCGGCAGTTATTGGCAAGGCTTCAGAACCACCGATGATGGCGGGTTCTATTTTTTCGGTGTAAATGCTTCCGACGCTGGTTTCCTGACAAAGACAAACGACAGGCTCGAAATTATCTGGAAGCATATTTTTCAGAATGACGGCGTCATTATTCCCCGACAAGTCGTCTCGTTGGAAGACCATTCTTTGCTCGTGATCGGAGCGGCCGCGGACTCATCAATCTTTTTCAACTTTGAACAAGACGTTCAGATTTGGGTGACAAAAATGGAAGACAGGAGCACCCGTTTGGATGAGATTGACAAATCTGATTTTCAAATTTTTCCCAACCCGGTTTCCAAAGGCGAGTCGCTCAAGGTTTCTTTTAAAAATGATTTCGTTGGAGAAGTGAAAATTGAAATTCTGAGTCTCGACGGGCGGGTATTACAAGTTTTTGAAATTGAAAAAACAACCGAAGGGCAGATTTTTGAAATAGAAAATTTACCGGACGCCAATCTGTTTTTTGTGCGGCTATCGGATGGTAAAAAATCAGTGATCAAGCCCGTTACCAGATTTTCAAAATAAATTCCAAAGCCGCTTTCTGATTGAAAAAATTTAGCCGCT
>CALMIT010000632.1 GCA_937864255.1 uncultured Saprospiraceae bacterium | reverse complement strand
GGGCGTGGACGAGCGAAATATTAGCCTCATTCCCCGAAATTTTGACAGCCGGATTTGGATTCGCGACTATGGCGCACACTCGCTTTATCTCAATGGAGTAGATTCTCTGGTGTTTGTAGATTGGCTTTATGAGCCGGAATACAAAGCCGCCGACGATGACGTGCCTGACGCAATGGCCGGCTTTTTTGGTTCTTCGCGTTTTGCTACCATTGAAGCGCCTTACAAGCTGAAGCTTGACGGCGGAAATTTTCTGACCGACGGGTTGGGCCTGGCATTTTCTTCCACCCACATTTATGATGACAATCCTTATGAGGCGGTTGAGTTTGACTCCATTTTGGGCGCTTTTATGGGCTTAAAAAATTATATAAAACTTGAAAAGCTTGACCACGATGTCATTCATCACGTGGACATGCACATGAAATTGCTGGATGAGGAAACTATTTTGGTAGGAAAGTATCCGGACGGCGTGGCAGACGGACCAAAAATCGAAGCCAATCTGAATTTTTTGCTGGAGCAATTTAAAACATCATTTGGTACTGATTTTAAAGTGCGCCGAATTATTATGCCGCCCGATGCAGACGGCAGATATCCAGACGAAATAAATGGTTGCAGCACATTAGGACAAGCCTGTTATCTCACTTATACCAAGGCGCTTTTCGTCAACAAAACCATTCTCGTACCCCAGTATTTTGGCGGAACCGGTTATGATGAACAAGCCTTAATTACCTGGCAAAAATTCATGCCGGGTTACAGAATTATCGGGATAGACTGTCGGGATATTATCAAAGATTACGGCGCTATTCACTGCGTGGCAAAAGAAATCGGCGTGCGCGATCCATTACTTATCGTACACAAAAAACTGGAAAATCAATGCGCCGACAGAACTTTCTACCCCATCGAAGCCGTCGTACAACACCGCTCCGGGATAGATCAGGTCACGCTTTATTACAAAAAAGTGCGCGACGAAAATTTTTCCAGCACCATTTTATTATCGGCGGACGGTAAAAACTGGTCGGGATACATCCCCGCCTACCCTCCAAACACTCAAATCGAATATTACCTCGAAGCACGGGCTATTAATCAAAAAACACTGCGCCGCCCGATAGCAGCTCCAGCTGCACGCTGGCACTTCACGGTAGATTGCCTGGTAAAAACAAGGGAGACAACGGCAGAAAACAAATTCGTTTTTTATCCAAATCCGGCGGGTGAAAAAATAAAAATAGAGATTCAAAACCTTGACAGTCAACTAATTAATCTCCAGATATGCGACTTGGATGGGAAATTTAAAAAAGAAATTTTTTCAGGAAGGTTGAAAGAGAATCATCAAAACCTGGAATTCAATACCGACCAATTAGCTGCCGGCATTTATATACTTCAACTTATTTGTCGGGACGGTATTTTTTCAAAAAAACTCGTCGTTCGTTAGACCGGCATCTGTCGCAAATCACGCTCTTCCATACTGTCAATCAAATCAAGCAAAGCATAACGAATCTGGTTCATTTGCAGATTTCCCTGCGATTCCGAAACAACACCACGCATCTGGTTAGCTTGCAATCCATTAAATCTGCCGCGCAGCAGGATCAGGTCGTTATACTTTGAAGAAGCGCGGTTAAAATCTTCGTTCAGTTTGATGAAAGCGCGATCCATCGCTTCTGCCACCAACTCTTTTGTGTAAATTTTCCAATCTTCCAGGCTTCCCGCCGCGCGTCGTTCGGGTGTCGAAGATTTGATAACAGGCGTGACTTCGATCGGGCGTTCCGGGATAATTTCCACTTTTTCAAAAAAAGCCTTTTTTCGAAAAATAAACTGCCCGCCCTGATGCGCCGACACAGGCAGCGGCTCACCTTTCGGAGTTTGTTCGCTATTGAAAGAAACCGTCCGCGTGACGTGCGTACAAATATCGGAAGCCCATAAATATTGCATTTCAGCCGCGCGCAAAAAAGTAATAAGGCTGGTGGCAAACGGACTATTCTGTCCGAGCGAACCGTCGGAAACCGGCTCGATTCTGCCGGCAGTGAGCAGCCAGCGCGAGGGCAGATTTTCCTGACGCTGCGCTGCCAGTTCTTCTTGTGAAATACCGCTCCTGAACAGCGCACCTGAAAAACAACTGTCCACAATCGCAAAAACGTGCTGCGCGCTGATGTTTTCAATAAAATCGCGCACCTCCACATTATTCATATAACCGGAGCGCTCGCCGGGTTCAGCGTCAACCGGAATCCAGTATCCGCGCTTGGCAGACTTGTGAAATTCGCCGTGCCCGCTAAAATAGATAACCAGATTATCGTCGGTAGTAAGCCGGTCATACAGTATGTCGAAGGTTTTTAAAATATTTTTTTCAGTGGCGTTTTCATCAAAAATCTCAATGCAGTTTTCCGGCAAAAATTGATAAAAACCAAGCAATGTGTCTTTAAAGAGCAGCGCGTCGCGCTTGCAATTATTTAGTTTCGGAAAGCCGTTTTGATAATTATCTATGGCAATCAGAAGCAAATGATTGGTGCGTTTTTTGGCATTATTTATTCCCGGCTGCAAATCCGAATCAACAATTCCTTTGACAGGCATGATCTTGTTTTTTAAAAAATCCAATTTATAAAATCTTGTAAATGTTACTATTTTTTGGAAAACAGAAAGTATCTGGCGATGAATAAAAATGCCCTATCTTGGGCCAGGCAAAAATCTGAAAAAATTATCCCCTTGAAACTTGAAAAATTACTTTGTTTTTGGCTGCTTTTTTTGTCTGCGGATATTATAGCGCAGTGTCCGATTAGCGTCAGCGCGACAGCACAGCCGCCCAATGTATGCGGTTTGTCCGGCACTGTTACTTTAACAGGTCAGATTCTGGGAGGCAGCGCGCTTGACTATTTTTGGGAGCCCGGCGGGCTGGTTAATAATCCGAATAGCCTTACTACAACGGCGACCGTCAATGGTCCAACCACATTTACTTTTACGGCGCGGACGATGACGACGAATAATCTTATTCTGAACGGTGATTTTGAAAGCGGCAATAGTGGTTTTACAAGCGACTTTAATTACGTGGCGCCCGGACCGGCTTTCTTGGCGGGGGGCGTTTATACCGTACTCACTTCGCCTTCTATCGTTTCAGGTAGTTTTCCGCCTTGCGACGACCATACCTCCGGTGCGGGAAATATGCTCCTGGTCAATGCCTCAAACAATGCCGGGGCGGATGTTTGGTGTCAAACCATTTCAGTAAATCCAAATTCCGATTATATTTTCGAAGCATTTGTCGGTACGGTGGGCATTATTCCCGTAGCTATGAATCTCACCATCAACGGCGTACAAATCGGAAGCACTTTCAATGCCGGTTCTTTGCTCTGCGACTGGCAGCAGTTTACACAAACCTGGAGCGCGAACGGCGCTACCACGGCCACCATCTGCCTGTCAAATCAAAACGGATCTTTTTTGGGGCCGGTTTTTGCATTGGACGATATTTCTCTGATCGAAATATGCCGCGAAACCGCGCAGGTGCAGGTTGATATTGTACCTCTCGGCGCTTTTATAGAACCACCCTCCACGCTGGGATGCGCGACGCCGATTGTTACGCTTGACGGCAGCAATTCTTCTTCCGGCCCTTTCATTTCTTATACCTGGTCGAGTCCGGACGGAAATATTGTTTCCGGGCAGGGAACAAACATGATCGAAGTAGACTTTCCCGGCTCATACCCTTTGGATGTAATTTATGACGACGGAGCCGGTACGGTATGCAGTGTCTCCTCCACCGTTTTCGTAACGGAAGATGCAGCTACACTAACCGCCGTAGCCAATGTGGATCAGATACTGGACTGCGAACACCAAACGGTGCAATTAAACGGTGCGGGTTCATCCGTCGGCCCGGACATTGAATATCTCTGGACAACCGCCGACGGAAATATTATCAGCCGCGAAAATACTTTATTTCCACTGGTGGACGCGAGCGGAACTTATACATTGACTGTGAGCAATCAAAGTGGAACCTGCCAGTCAAGCGCTTGGGTATTCCTGCCGATAGATACGATGCGACCGCGGGCGATCATCAGACAGGCGGGGGTTTTTAAATTCCCCCCGACTTCCCTGTTTTTGGATGGGCGCCTCTCGCCGAAAGGCGCGGATTTTTTATTCGAATGGGTCACGTTTGACGGGAATTTTTCGGGTAGCACCGATTCACTTTTGACAAAAATTGATACTTCCGGTACTTATTTTCTGGTTATTCGAAATGATCAAAATAATTGCGCAGACACTACTTCGACTCAGGTCACCTCGCGGTTTATCCGTCCGCGCATCGCTCTTTTTTCATTGGACAGTTTAACTTGTAAAGACAGCATTGCGCATATCAACGCGAGCGGCTCATCATTCGGCCCGAATTTTTTAATGCAATGGACAACTGCAAACGGGAGCATCGTTTCGGGCGATACTACTTTGATTTTGACCGTCAATGCCACCGGAAATTACCGGCTCACGATTACGGACACAACCAATAATTGTAAAAACACGCTGGACGTGGCTATCACACGCGACACACTGCGGCCGACCGCAGACGCGGGCGATCAGATAGAATTTCCCTGCCGCGGATCGGGCGTCCGTTTGGATGGAAAAAATTTAAACCCGGGCAGCCATTTTTTATATGAATGGACAACGATCGACGGAGTTTTGGTAGCAGACACCGACAGTCTGAATGCAGAAATCGGCAGCCCCGGCACTTATTATTTGAGTATAACAGACACGCTGAACGGCTGCTATTCAGTGGATTCCGTTTTGGTGATCGGCAACGCTTCTGCTCCCAGTGCGAATATTCGACTACCGGACACCCTGGATTGTCAAACAAAAATCATCAGGCTGGATGCCACAGCTTCTGATTCTTCCGCAATCATTTTAATAAACTGGCAAAGCAGCGGCGGCAGTTTTTTATCAGGAGCGAATACCTTACAGCCCTCGGTCGAGGCTCCCGGCATTTACAGGATTATTTTGGAAAATAGTGCTTCCGGCTGCCAGGGAATCGCGGAGGTGGAAGTGATGCAGGACACTTTGGCGCCTGATTTTGATATTTCCGTCGCAGACACTTTAAATTGTCTGCGGGATTCGGTAGCAATTCTCGTTTCCAACCAAAATGATTTGGACGTTTTTGTAAGCACATGGACGCTGGACGGAACGATTTTCAATCCGACCGTTTCGGGTGGGAATTTTTATGCACACGAGGCAGGCACGTATTCGCTTTTTGTAGAAAATACAACCAACCACTGCTCGGCAGAAAAATCAGCGGAAGTTTTTGAAGATAGAAATTTTCCGGTCGCCGAGGCGGGGTTTCCTGATACTTTGAATTGCGGACATCCGAGTAAATCTTTAAATGGCAGCATTTTAAATCAGGTGAATCCGGTCGCTATAAATTGGTTTGGTCCAAACGGGCTGATAGCCAACAATCCGGACAGTTTGCGGCCGATGGTCAGCGAGGGAGGCATTTATTATATGCAGGTCAGAGATTTACAAAACGGTTGCCTCGGGCAAGATTCCGTCACCATCTTTGAGGACAAAGAACCACCGGATCCTACAGTCTATTTTAGCGGCTCCGACACGATAACCTGCGCAAACCCAATCGTATATGCTCGCTGCCTAACCTTTGATTGTGCTTATTCCTGGCAAGGAATACCGGACACAAATCTTTTGCTCAATTACGCAAATTATTCCAGACCCGGAACTTATGTGCTTCACATACAATCCATAGGAAATCTTTGCGAAGCCAGAGATACTTTTACCGTTTTTGAAAATAAAGAAAAGCTGGAACCCCACCCCACCCCCGCCCCGGAAATAGGCTGCGGAACCGACAGTATTCAAATCAGCGCTCGACTGCTGGCGTCCAATCCGCGATTTTCTGCTTCGTGGACAAGTTCAAGTGGCGATATTTTGTCCGACGCGAATAGCCTTGATGCTTGGGTCGGTTCGCCAGGCACTTATCATTTACAAATAACAAACCTTCAAAACGGCTGTATTTCGGCAGATTCTGTGGTCGTGAACGGGGATGGTGACCTGCCTCAAATTCAATTTCCAAATCAGAATACAATTAATTGCCCCCGACGCACCGTCCAAATAAATACAAGCGGTTCATCTTCGGGCGCCGGGTTTTCATACCAGTGGCAAAGTGCTAATGGCAGGATTTTGTCGGGCGCCGGAAGTCCGAATCCGATTGTGGATACCGCCGGCATTTATTACCTCACTTTGACAAATTTGAACAACGATTGCCAGGTTGTTGATTCGATTGTAATCGGCGAAAATTTTAGCCTTCCCACAGGATTGCCGCAGAACGCAGGTGTTATCACCTGCGAAGATTCGATCCAGCAATTGAGCGTATTGTTCCAAAATAACAGCGGGCTGTTTTATAACTGGTACACGCCTGACGGACAATTCAGCCACCCGCCGGCAGATGAAAATGCCGAGATTTTAAAAGGTGGCGCATATTTTTTGGAAGTCATTCAGGCTTCCAACGGTTGCCGCGACACGTTTTCATTTTCCGTCCAGGAAGATAAAATTTATCCTAATGTAGAAATTTTGCCACCCGACACGATTACCTGCGCGATAACGACGGTCAGGCTGGACGGGTCGCAAAGTGACGCGGGGCAAAATTTTGAATACCTGTGGACAAATAATTCGGGATTGTCGAGGCAAGCGCCGGTTTTTGATGTTGCTGCGGGCGGCTGGTTTTATTTTTCAGTAAAAAACAGGATAAACGGCTGTATTTCAACGGATTCGATTTTGGTAATCACCGACACCATCGCCCCGCTTTTGAACATACAAACGCCCGACACGCTGACCTGCAACGTAAGCCAGATCGTTTTACAAAGCTTCGTAAATCCCGGAACAGCTTCTGTGCAGTGGACGACACAAACCGGAAATTTTAACGGTAGAAATGATACAACGAGGGTAATGGTCACCTCGCCCGGTTTGTATTCTCTCACGGC
>CALMIT010000631.1 GCA_937864255.1 uncultured Saprospiraceae bacterium | reverse complement strand
AAAATCGTGCAGATTTCTGACATACACTCCGGCAGTTTTACTTTCAAAGAGCCTGTGAAAAACTCGGTGGCGATGATCAACGAGGAGAATCCCGACCTGGTTTTTTTTACCGGCGATCTGGTCAACAGCATTGCCACCGAAGCGGAGCCGTATATAGATGTTTTTGATAAAATTCGCGCAAAGCATGGCGTGTTTTCCGTATTCGGCAACCACGATTACGGCGATTATGCCAGTTGGCCATCGCAGGAAGCAAAACGCGAAAATCTGAAACACCTCGAATCCATCCACGCCCGAATGGGCTGGCAATTGCTGCGCAACGAAAACAGGATTTTGGACATAAACGGGGCAAAACTTGCAGTTATCGGCGTTGAAAATTACTCCGCCTCGCCGCGTTTTCAAAAATACGGCGATCTGCCCAAAGCTTATCGCGGCGCTGAAAATGCGGACTTGAAACTGCTGCTTTCTCACGATCCTTCGCACTGGGACGATCAGGTGAATAAAGATTTCAAAGACATTGCCCTTACTTTTTCGGGGCACACGCATGGCTTTCAGTTTGGTATTGAAATACCCGGCTGGCTGCGTTGGAGTCCGAGCCAGTACGTGTACAAACAATGGGCGGGACTTTACCAGGAAGGCAAACAATTTTTGTATGTCAATCGCGGACTTGGTTTCCTCGGCTACCCGGGGCGGGTCGGTATTTTGCCCGAAGTCACCGTGATTACTTTAAAAAAGAAAACAAGTATTTAGAGTTGCTCGATTTCCTGTGTGCTTCGTGATTTCCTTTGTGTCTTTTGTGGTTTAAAAAAGTTCTCGCAGAGTCGCGGAGGGCGCAGCGCGTTTTTGACGATTTTCGTGCAACTTCGTGCAAATTTTCACCTGCATGAAATCGCTGTACACCATCCTTTTGCTCATCATGAGCAATGCTTTTATGACCCTCGCCTGGTACGGGCATTTAAAATTTAAAGAATGGAAATGGACGGAAAGTCTGGGCTTGTTAGCCATCATCCTAATCAGTTGGGGCATCGCTTTTTTTGAATACTGCCTGCAAGTACCCGCCAACCGGATTGGTTTTAAAAGCTACGGCGGACCGTTCAGTCTGGTCGAATTAAAAGTATTGCAGGAAGTAATCACGCTCTCAGTTTTCATGCTGTTCACCCTGCCCTTTTTCAAAACCGAGTCTTTTCGAGTCAACCACCTGATCGGTTTTATTTTCCTGGTACTGGCTGTTTA
>CALMIT010000630.1 GCA_937864255.1 uncultured Saprospiraceae bacterium | reverse complement strand
TTACATAAGTCCTGTCTCTTTCAGCAGATGCTTTTGTTGTTCCGAAGCGATGGATACGTGCCAAAGTTCCATTCCACAAATCTCCACCTTCACGAATATCCAACAAGCCGGAAATACCCAAACCAAAAACATTAAATGTATTCCTGATACCCATCAACCAATCAGGGTAAGGATTTCCAACATTTCCTCTTGCAGGATCAATTGCCGGGATACCGTTACTTCTAATCATTAAGTTACCGTTGGCATCTCTAAGCCATTTGGTAGCATATAAAGCGCCATAAGGCTGCCCTTTAATGGCAAACGAGCCGATAGAAGCAAAAGCAGTTTCGATGTTTATCTCGTCAACGCCTTCTGCCAATTCGGTTACTTCGTTTACGTTTCTGTTGAAATTTCCGCTAATGTCCCAAGAGAAATTACGGTAATCCAAAATTCTGGCGCCGAGTTCGATTTCCCACCCGTTGTTAACCATTTCGCCAAAGTTCTGGAATACATTTTCGAAGCCTGTACTTGAGGCAATAGGACGATTTACCAAAAGATTTGAGCTAGTAGATTGGTAGTAGTTTAGGTCAAGTGAAATTCTATTTCCAAACAACTTCAACTCTACACCCGCCTCGTAAGTGGTATTTACCTCCGGCTCAAGGTCAACGTTTCCTAAAGCGCTGCTAAGACCAAATCCATTTTGTCCGTTATAAGGAAAACTAAGACCATCTGTAAAACCATCTGTAACAAAAGGAGCTACATAGTAAGTAACTGTTCTGTAAGGAGGAGGCTCAATACCAACTTGAGCCCAGCTTAAGCGTAATTTACCAAAAGAAAGTAAATCGTTGCTACCTATTAACTCAGAAAATACCCATGAGGCATTAACTGCGGGATAGAAAAATCCTTTTTCCCTCGCATCTGCTCCAAAAGTAGATGCCCAGTCATTTCTTCCCGAAACACCAACATAAAACATATCGCTGAATCCAACATTCAAATCAAAAAACACGCCCGCCAATCTTCTTTCAATAGTTGTTTGGCTGGTATATAAATCGCTGGCATTACTAAGATTGTAAAACCCGGGAACAGCCAGATTTCTTCCTCTGGCAAAAAGATCTTCATCCGAACGATGATTCAGGTTAGAACCTAATGTGAAAACGGCGTTTATATTGTCGCTAAAATCGTGTCTGGCCGACAAGAAAACATCCGCATTCATTTCAAACCAAGTTTTCGAGTTTTCCCAAACCTCGCCAACAGGGGCTGGCGGGTCTTGTGCGCCGACTGCAAATATTTGCTTTCTTTCGTCTGTATAATTATCCGCACTTAAGCGAGCAGTCAAATCCAGCCAATTGGTAAACGAATATGTACCTGTAATACCTCCGGTAATCCTGTTTACATTGCCGGTCAAAGAGTTATTGTTGGCAGACCAAAGCGGATTATCGTAAAGAGAAAAATAATTGTAAGAAGAACCATCCGGGTTATCATAACCATTTGGACCTTCTCCACCCAGAATATTGAAACTTGGGGGCATCCTCAACAAACTCAGCATAATACCAGACAAGTTACTTCCATTCTGGGCTTTCGTATCCTTTGTATTTACGTAGGATGCGGTACCAGATAATTTAAACTTGCCCATTTTGGAATCTGCTGACAAACGGAAAGAGTTCCTGTTCAGGTCTGTATTAGGAACTATACCTGCTTGGTTGGTATTTCCGTAAGAAAGGCGGAAAGTCGTATTGTCATTACCTAAAGAAACTGATAAGTTATTATTGTAAGTAGTACCAGTTTCAAAATAAGTAGCAAAATTATCGTAAGCCTGAGGAGTTTCCGGACTTCCGATTCTTGGTCCCCAACTCAGTGAGAAGTCATCAACATAAACGCCTTCTGCCATAGGCTGACCGTTTACGAGCGTACCGCCGCCGGTGCCTTGTCCAAATTCATTCTGCAATTCCGGTAATTTATTGACTTCATCGAATGACACGCTTGAGTTAAAAGTGACGCTTACTCCCTTTCTACCTTTTTTGGTGGTAATAAGTACGACACCGTTACCTGCCCTTGTTCCGTAAAGCGCGGCAGCGGCAGGTCCTTTCAAGATATTGATGCTTTCAATATCTGCCGGGTTTATGTCCAATGCTCTGTTTGAGTTGTTAACACCACTTAAATTAGCATTGAAAGGATAATCACCTGCAACAGAACCGGAAGTTTGATTGTCATAAGGAATTCCATCAACAACGAATAAGGGCTGGTTTTCACCTGTAAAAGTAGCATTCCCCCGGATCAAAATTTTAGAAGAGGCGCCGGGAGTACCTCCTGAACCGATTACCTGTACGCCTGATGCTTTTGCCGCTAAGCCCTGCACCAGATTGGTTTCACCGGCTTTCATGACTTCCTCTCCTTCAACTTTTTTTACAGCATAACCGAGAGATTTTTCTTGCCTGCTAATCCCTAAAGCCGTCACGACTGCGGTTTCCAGGGTTACCCCTTCGGCCATAGTCACATTGACAACATTGGATGCTCCAAGAACGACTTCTTGTGATTCGTAGCCGGTGTAGCTTATCACAAGTGTGTTTGCGCCTTCCGGCACTTCGACGGAGTATTTCCCGTCCAGGTCAGTTACGGTACCCTTCGTGGTACCTTTTACGAGTACGCTGGCACCGATGAGTGCCTCGCCGTCAGAGTCAGTGATTGACCCCACGACGGTTCTTTGCGCGAGGGCAAACCCTACCGCAAATACTACCATGAAAAGAACTAGTGAGAGTTTTTTCATAACGGAGTTTGATTTAAGTTAGAAAATATTCGAGTGTAAAACGCGATTAATGCCAAAACTGAGCGTCCGCACAAGCAACTGCGCAGACAGACTAATAGTGGTCAAATAAATACCACAGAAAACTAAAAATTTGATAGATACCCACTTTTTTGGTAAGCGGGGGAGTTCATGGGAAATGATTTAACCCGGAAAAATTTTCCGGATTGGGTATCTAATTCGGGAAAGAAATGGTGATATATCTTGGTTTTTGGGAATTTCTTCGGGTGAAAGTATTTTACAAATCCTTAACGCTTTGGGTGAAAAAAATGCTGCTTATCGTCCCAAAGCACGGAGCGAATATCGCATTTTTCTCAAAATACAATAGATAAGTTGTTAAAAAATTGTAAACGAAAAACAGCGACTGCTGTCCGAATCCGAAAAAAATTCAGCGAAATAAAGGCTTCTACCAGGTAATGGTGTAATGATAACCTCCCGCAGGATTTTGTGTTTCCGGTGTCTCTTTCACAGCTTTTTTTTCTGTTATCTGATATTGCACATGCGTTGCCGGTTGCGCTGCCGGCTGTTTGGGCATTTTGAAATGAATCTGAATATTTTTATGAAAAAGCACTTTCACTTTATGCACTTTCGGCACTTCAAATTTTAGCAGCCTGACCAGCCGTACTGCCTCCTCATCGCAACCATGACCGATACCTGACAGCACTTTGACATCCACCACATTTCCTTTGTAATCAATATCATACCTCAAAAAAACCGTGCCTTCAATTTTTTCTTCCAAAGCAGCCGGCGGATATTTCAGGTTTTGCCCGATAAAATTTTTCAATGCTTTTTGCCCACCCGGATAATTCGGTTGCCTGATAAAGTCCTTCTCTTTTATTTCTTTGCGCATGGGTATTTTATTATTTAAAAATCTTTCTTTTCTATCTCCAAAATGGCGGCTACGTGAGCGTCGGCAATTTTTTGCCGCACTTCTTTTTTCATCAGCTCCGCCGCTTCTTCTTTATTATTATAAAAACCATTTTCGGTCAGGATGGCCGGCATTTTGGTTTCTCTCAATACGTAAAACTGTCCTTCCGGTCTTGATTTCAAATGGCGATTTACAAAACCTGTTTTCTGAATCAGGTGCCGCTGAAAAATCGTTGCGATTTTTTCTCCTTTTACGCTATTGTGGTAGTGCCAGGTTTCAATGCCGCGAATATTTGGTGCACACCAGTCGTTAGGCGAGGCAGCCGGCGCGGCGTTGCTGTGAATCGAAACAAATATTTTGGGCAGCGGATCGGTCTTTTCATTGGCTCGTTTCACTCTTTCCTCCAGGATGTCGCCCACTCCCCCCTCCGGTACCACCTCAAAATACCGCACACCCAACACCGCCAATTGTTTTATAATCAATTTTACAATTGCGCGATTGAATTCATATTCAAAAAATTGGGTTGTGCCGTCATCAAAAACCGGCGAGCGTTTACCCGCGGTCAATTTTCCGTGTCCATTGTCCAGACACCAGAGGTAACGCTGTTTTGCATGTGGTTGGGCAATGTCAAAAATATCCTCATCAAAACCCGCATCCGGCGCATCCACAATAATCACCTCCGTGGCAGACGCATCGCTTATATCGCTGGCATCCTGCGGTTCTTTCAGGGGCTCTGATTTTTTAAAAATAGAATCCCAAATCTTTTTGAGCTTGTCTTTCAGTTTCTTGAACATGGTCTTTTGATTTTTGGAATTTGTGCGATATGGTTGCGGTCAACAGACAGCAAATTATTTTAATTCCCACAATTTCAAAACGAAACACATTCATTTTTGATTAAAACAGTCGAAAATAAAAGTGGCGAATCGAAAAATTTCGATTCGCCACCCTGTTTTATATTATTTATTTTTAAAAAAATGCGCGCGATAATCCGCGTTTCTGCGATTACATTTTGCTCGCGGAGGTGAAGATGCGGCTCCAGTTGATGCCTTTGCTCAGGCTTCCCTCTTTCAGCGAGAACCAGATAAACAAAGGTTTGCCAACGATATGGTCGTGCGGCACGTAGCCCCACACCCGCGAATCTTCCGAGTTGTGGCGGTTGTCGCCCATCGCCCAGTAGTAATCCTGTTTGAAAGTATATTGATTCGTTTCTTGGCCGTTGATGATAAATTTTCCGGCTTTTTCTTCCAAAGTATTCCCTTCATACACACTGATAGCACGACGGAAAAGTGCAATATTTTGAGGAGTAAGCGTCACCGTCGCTCCTTTTTTCGGTATCCAGACAGGTCCGTAATTGTCCACGTCCCAATTGGAGAAATTTTTAGGATCCTGTGGGAAAAGGCGTCCCGAATCGTCTAATTTTGAAATAATGATTGTACTATCAATCTTTTGGATATTAGAAATTAATTCAGAATCCAATGTCAGGAAAAGAGAATTATCATTTTGTCCTCTTTGATAGGCAGGAGTAATACCGGCTTGTGTCAATGTGGATGCTAAGTTTTGTGAAATCCGAATCCGATAAATTGTATTCGGAATTATTTTTATTCGGTTGTCCATAGCTTGAATTTTTGCTTTTTGCTCTTCAGTCAAAGTTAATAATTGATATCCCTCACCAAGAGCATTATCACCTCTTAGTAAACCTTGATCGTCATTGCTAATGCCCCATTCCGAAAAATCTTTTCTATTAAGCGTTTCCGGAAAAGTGACTAAATAAGTAAACGCCAGTTTACTCGGATTCACCGCCGGTTTGCCGTTGATGTACACCTGGCGGTTTCTGACTTCTATAGAATCGCCGGGCACGCCGATACACCTTTTTATGTAATGATCTTTTTTGTCAAGCGGCCTTACGACGAGCGGAGCCTGTCCATTTTTTATCTGTGCTGCGCGCTGCTGTGTGATTGCCCCGCGGCGGTAGTCATACACGCTAAATGTCCGCTCCGGAAAAACATACACACTGTCGCCCTCCGGGAAATTAAAAACTATCGGATCATTGCGATCAATAGTTTCCAACGCCGGCAGGCGCGTATAAGGCAACGAAGGCGATGAATGATAAGATTCGCGATTGATAAAAGGCATCCGGTTGTGCAGCAGCGGTACCATGGCGATGGTTTTGGGCGTACGCACGCCATAATGCGCTTTGCTCACGAAAAGAAAATCGCCCACCAGCAAAGAATCCTCCATAGACGGCGTGGGAATGGTGTAGGCTTCTATCAAAAACATGCGAATAAAAGCCGCCGCAAAAACCGCAAAAACGATGGCTTCCACCCATTCGCGGGCTTGCGATTTGTGGTAAGGATTTGCTGCTTCGAGCTTGCGCAAAGTGCGGGCGTCGTTTTTTTCACGCGCCTCTTCGAGTTGGGCGCGGTATACCTTTTCGGCAATCAGCGTGGGGCCGAGGTATTTGGCATCTTTGTTAGCGGCAGTCAAAAAGAAAGCCAGCGGCGCATAGATGACAGCCAAAGCGCTGTCCAGAAATGTATATTTACCAAAAGACCGCACCAGGTCCACCGCCATTCCGACAAAAATGAAAAGATTGACAATGGGAAAAAGCAACCAGAGCGCGTAGGTCGGTTTGCGGCCGATCAACTTGCACCAAACCACAAAATTCAAACCCGGCGCCAGTCCTTTCCAACCTTCTTCTCCCGCCTTTTCAAATACTTTATATAAACTGAAACTGAGCAGTATGTACGAAATGATCAAAAACCAGAAAATTGCCATGTACGATGAATATTTTCAATTTTAAAAAACACACCTGACCGCCTTCTTTTGAAGGCAGCGCAAATATAGCTGAATTGACGAGATAGGAAACGTTGCGAAAGTTTTAACGTGGACAAACAACAGCCAAAACCGGACGGAAGCGCCAATTTATTCCACCACTTCGCCTTCTATGCTCAAAGCCTCCGGTTTGCGCCGGCCGTGAAAGTAAACTTTTACTTTTTTCTCAAAATAGCCGATTCGCTTGGCGTCGTATTCTATTTTGATAGTGCCGACAGCGCCCGGCTCCACGGGAGTTTCATCCCAATCCGGCGCGGTGCAGCCGCAGGTTGTGCGCACATTATCAATGATCAGCGGAGCGTCTGTTGTATTTTTAAACTGAAAATCAAAAGTTTCCGGCTTGTATTGTTTCATCGTTTCAAAATCGTGGTGAGTGTCGGTGAGCCATTCCACCGTCTGAGCGCCAAGTCCCGCCATTCCCAAAAAAAAGAACACCGCCGGCACAATCAATTTAAAATATTTCATGTTCATCTTTTTTAGCTTTTTAAAATGCAAAGTTGTTAATTTGCCGTATGCTTTTTGCATAAAAACGCTACTTATCTTTTTTGAATTTTTCCAAATTCCCATACAAGTGCCGAGCAAAATTATCAATCAGGAAGCGGTCGTCAATTTCAGCGAGCATAATTCCATCGTCAATCAATATATTGCCGAATTAAGGAGTGCTTCCGTACAAAAAGACAGCCTTCGGTTTAGAAAAAACCTGGAAAGACTGGGCGAAATATTTGCCTACGAAATCAGCAAAACCTTGCCTTACAAAAAAATCCAGGTGGAGACCCCACTTGGTTCTGCCGCCGTCAATGTACCCGACCAGCGGATAGTTCTGGCGACCATACTCCGTGCGGGGCTGCCGATGCACCAGGGTATGCTCAATATTTTTGATAAGGCTTCCAATGCCTTTGTGTCCGCATACCGGCTGCACCACAAAGACGGCACTTTTGAAATTAACCTCGAATACGCTTCCTGCCCAAAACTTGACGGCGCCGTACTCATCATCTGCGACCCGATGATAGCGACGGGCGCATCTATGGCGCTTGCACTCGACACGCTGCGGCAAA
>CALMIT010000629.1 GCA_937864255.1 uncultured Saprospiraceae bacterium | reverse complement strand
AAATCTGGTAGTCGGCAGTTATGAACTCGTTGTCAAAGATGCGCTCGGTTGCGAAAGTCAGGAGTCGTTTTTTATACTTCCGCCACCCGTTTTGACGGTCAGTCTTCAGGCCGATCAGTTGATAGAATTGGGCGAAGTGCTGAATATCAGGGCTTTTGCTAATAGCGAAGATGTGAATTTTGAGTGGTCGGAAAATGTGCCATGCGTTCAGCCAGATTGCGAAACGCAGGAGTTTTTACCTTTTGCCTCCGACAGCTACCGGGTGACTGTTACGGATACGCTTACTTTTTGTACGGCTACTGACGAGATTTTTGTGGAGGTATTAAAAAAATACGACGTTTTTATACCCAGTGCTTTCAGTCCGAATTACGACGGCATTAACGACAAGCTGGTAATTTTTGGTGGAAAAAGCGTGGCGATTATTGAGCAGTTTGCAGTGTTTGATCGCTTCGGAGCGCAGGTTTTTGAATTGAAAAATTTCAGTCCCGGTGATGAGATGTTTGGATGGGACGGCACCTGGCGCGGAAAAGAAGCGGACTCTGGCGTGTACGTTTTTCTGGCAGAAGTTAAATTTATAGATGGCAAAACCGAAATGTTTAAAGGCGATGTTACCCTGATAAGATGATTTTTTTCAAAACCGCCCAACCCGCCGGCGATGCCCGGCGGTCTTACTGGTAAAAATCAATTATCATGAAAAACTTAATTTTTGTTTTGCCTTTGACACTGCTTTTTTTAATGCTTAACAGTTCCTGTTGTAAGGAAAAAGATCCTTCTCCCGATTGCATTTGTTATGAAATTTATGCGCCGGTGTGCGGAGAAGACGGCAAGGTATATGCGAACGATTGTTACGCGCGATGCGCCGGAGTGGATTATACGCCGGGCTTTTGTGAGGAACAGCGCGACGGAATCGTGCGCTATCACGGACCTGTCGAAACTGACGGCTGTGGCTGGAAAATCAAATTCAGCATAGACGGGCAGGAAGTCGAATTTGACCCCATCAATCTGGATGCAAGATTTCAGGAAGATAATTTAAATGTAAGGGTCAAATACAAAAAACAATTGGAAAACTTCATTTGCGGCTTCGGTGCGAATTTTAGTTTTCAAAAAATCGAAATCCTGGATATTCAAAAAATCTAACCTCGCAGGCGGCGAAATTTTTATATCAAATCCCTCAAAACCAGTTTGATACATAAAGTTTCGTCGCCTCTTTTTATTTTCAACTTCACCTTTTTTCCCGGTTTCCCTTTCAATATTTTGCTGACAGAGTCCAGGCTCATCGCCCAGTGCGGAATCCAATTAACTCGTTTTATGATGTCCCCCGTTTTGATGCCTGCCTGCTCGGCCGGCGAGCCGGGTACGAGTTCATGTACCACAAAGTTGTTCAGGTTATAACCACCCGCCACCAAAATCAGCCCGCTCCGGTCGTAGGTAAATTTTTTATAGAATTGTTTGGTTGGTTTCAAGTACAATTTCTCCTCCGGATAATTAATTACGACCTGAAAACGCTCCAATATTTGATTGCCCAAAATGCCGTGTCGTCCGTTCAGACTGCTGGTATCCATACTTTCACTTAGCTCCTGAAAATTGGTGAGCACTTCATTCAAATGAAAATCGCCGATACTCAGGGATTTCGCCCGCCCCAGGTAGCCTTCAAGGTAGCCGCCAAGCCCTTTTCCCACATTACCTTTCAAGACATTGACCGGCATATTCAGTCGGGGATGGGTTTTTACATGAAAAAGTGCCGACAGACTTGCGCCCGTATCCAGCAACATTTTCAGATTTATCGCGCTGGAGTCGGCGCCTATTTTGGTTTTTACAATGAGGTAAGGTTTGTTTTTAAAAATAGTTACCGGAATTTCGGTAAAGCGTTCGGGCGGGTCAAAGTTTTTGGGCAATTCGAGCGTAAGCACTTTTTTTTGATAATTAATTTTCACCACATAGCTGCGAAAAAAATTAGCGCCTAAAATTCCGTGGACATTCACCCCCGTAAATTCTTCGAACCGGAAATAATCGTCGTCCAAAACGAGTAGATTCTGATTGGGCGCATACAAGCTGCCGACCTGGAGCGGAATGCCGGAAATCAGGTGTGCCACCAACTCTTGTTTCATGTCAGAACCAATTATTTTAAAATCGCGGACGTAGGGAATGTCGAGGGTTTCTACAATTTCTTTTTTTGTGATAATGGTGTGTTCGGCGCCCGTGTCGAAAATAAATTTCATGGGAAAAAGCCATTCGAAAATTACTTCGACGATGATAAAATTATTTTCGTATTGAAAAGGAATTTCAATTCTTTTACCCGTACCCGATGCGATAATAGAGCCGGGTTGCGCCGGTAGGAGAGAAGCCGGTAAAAAAAAGCACAGACAAATCAGCAGGCGAAGGTTCATTTACGGGTGTATTTCCGGTACTTTACAATTGCTCTTGCCAAATGTAGAAAAAATTTGATGGGAAATACACCCGCCACGTTTCATGCCCCGGAAAAATTACGACAGATTTTTAACCCGTAAAATAGCTGAGAATAAGTGCTACGACAAGTACCAGAACAACGGAAGCCACGATATCCCAGGTGTTGTAGCTATTTTTATTAGCAGCTTTTTGCTCGGGCGTCAGCGTTCCGAAAGTGAGTCCGCGGATGCTTTCTTCCGAGGGCTTTTCTGTCATCAGACTTACAGCGATGCAGACAATCACACAGGCGATGAACATGAAAATTGCCATGTGCGCAAAATTGATGGAAGCATACATGGGTAAAAACCCGGAGGCGCCTTCCACAATATTACCGTTAGCATCCAGATAAATCAATTCGCTGATAATACGGATAGTTGCCATCAACAATCCAAAAAGCAGAGTGGCAATAGCGCCTTTGGCGTTAATCCTGCTCCATATAATTCCCAAAAGAAATACGCAGGTAATGGGCGGAGCAATGTACGCCTGCACGCTTTGCAGGTATTTGTATAAAACGCCACCTCCGATTTTTTCCATTATAGGAATCCAGAGCATACCCAAAACCACGACAACAGCGGTGGCTAATTGGCCAATTCTTACCAGTTTTTTTTCCGAAGTTTCGGGGTATAGCTTTTTAAAAATATCCACGGTGAAAAGTGTCGAACTGGAATTGAAAACAGAAGCCAGAGAACTCATCAGCGCCGCCATCAAACCACCGGCAACCAAACCTTTCAACCCTGCCGGCAGGAGATATTGTACCAATGCAGGGAAAACCTGATCGCTTTTTTCATAAGTCAAAAGTCCTTTTTGCTTCAAAGCAAAGGCAATAATGCCGGGAATCAAAAAGATAAAAATGGGCAATATTTTAAGATAAGCGCCGAAAATGGCGCCTCTCCGTCCGATTTTGATGTCGTGCGCGGCCAGTGTTCTTTGTACGATATATTGATCCGTGCACCAGTACCAAATTCCTGTAATAGTGCCGCCTATCAACATCCCCGTCCACGGAAATTCCGGATCGGAGGATGGCCGCCACATATTGAAATGGCTGCTGCCGGCTGTCGCTTTCAACTCTTCAAAACCGCCCACAGCATTCAAACCCATGTAAGTAATAATCAGTGAGCCGAGAATCAGCACGACTGTTTGAAGCGCCTCTGTATAAACTACTGCCCGCATCCCTCCCAAAACCGTATATAAGCCGGTTATAATCACGGTAAGCAGAGCGCCTTCGAGAAAAGACAGTCCGACAAGTTGTGAAACGACTATTCCGCCGGCGTAAATGGTGACCGAAACTTTGGTCAAAACATACCCGATAATTGAGAAAATTGATAAAAACCAGCGGGATTTACTGTCGAATCTTTTTTCGAGAAATTCCGGCATGGTAAATACGCCGCTACGCATATAAAAAGGTAGAAAAAGCCAGCCCAGCAATAAAACGATCCACGCATGAAGCTCATAATGTGCCATTGGCATACCGGATTCTGCGCCTGTGCCAGCCAAACCCACAACGTGCTCAGAGCCAATGTTGGATGCAAAAATAGACGCACCTATCACAAACCACCCTACATTCCTTCCGGCGAGGAAGTAGTCCTCCGTGTTTTTGTTTTTTTGACGAATTACCCAGAAAGCTACCAGCAGCAAGGCGCCAAAATATGCTCCCAAAACAATCCAGTCGAGCGTTTGTAACTGAGTCATAAACACGTTTTCGTTTTGTGATTTTGAAAATACAGAAAAATAAAACTCTGGTTTTTTGAG
>CALMIT010000628.1 GCA_937864255.1 uncultured Saprospiraceae bacterium | reverse complement strand
GATGTCTGCAGCCATGCTGCGCTTGAGGCGGACCAGTCTGGGCCGACAGCAGAACCGGGTGCCGAGGTTGTCGAAGGCGCCAGCTCATCTCCCGACGCATTAGAGGAGGTTGGGGCTCGCAACCACGACGATGCAAACGATGCCGGACCGGTGCCGGTTGGTGAGCCTTCGCCGGGGCTGCCGAGCAATTCAAGCGAACGGCGTGCGATGGGATGCAGTTTGGTCAGTCCGCCCACCGTGCCGAGCGCCAACGGTATTTCCATACTGAATTCAAAAATGCCGTTTTGGATGGCGCAGCGGCTGAGGCTGCGATACTGCCCGTCGCGAGCGGCGTAAGTGTGTCCGCAGGCTTCAATGGCGCGGAAGTCGTTGCCGGTAGCAAGCACCACGGCGTCTATTCCGTTAAAAATTCCTTTGTTGTGCGTGGCGGCGCGGAAAGGGTCAATGCGGGCGATGCTCACGGCTTTTCTGAATTTTTCCGCAAATTCGGCGGACGTCAGTCCCGTCTCACAACTGCCCAATTGCTCCACCGGGCAGCTCACTTTCACCCGAACCAAACATTCCGGCGTATAATTGGAAAGAATGGACATGATGATGTCCAAATCGCGTTCATCTTCATTAAATATCGGATGGGTTTCGACAAAATTTTGCAGGGAGGCAGCAAATGCTTCGAGCACCGAATTGATAAAATTGGCGCCCATGCTGTCGCAGGTTTCAAAATTGACTTTGAGTTGAAAATAGTCCGGCTCCAGGTGACTCAGGTCAAGCAGTTGAATGTCGAGTACGCCGCCGCCGCGTTTTTCCATACTGGCGGTAATGGATTTGGCTTCCTTGCGCATTTTGGCTTCCAGTTCCGGAAATACGCTTTGCAATTTTTTAAAACTGCCTTTCCAACTAAAATGCACCTGCCCTACCTTTTTCGTGTCCACCACTTCGGCTTGAAAGCCGCCCCGGCTCATCCAGAATTTAGCACCCGCCGAAGCCGCCGCCACCACCGAACTTTCTTCGATGACCATCGGCACGCAGTAAGTTTGCCCGTTGATCAAAAAATTGGGCGCCACGCCGAAAGGCATGGGAAAATTGCTGATGGTATTTTCACTGAAGCCGTCGAGGATGCGCTGCTGGTCTTCGTCGCCGTGCCAGTAGCTCATCAACTCACGCGCTACCGCCTCCGGGTCTTTGAAAAAATTCTCCACTATCCAGCGAATCTTGCCTCTTTTGGAAAGTTTGGAAAATCCCGAAATGGTTCTGTTTGTTTGCTGCTTATCCATTTTTTGCTACGCTGCTTATGAGACCGATTTCAACAAAATCGGGCACTTTCTGTTCACGCAAAGATAAGCGCCGAATCGGTTGAAATTTTCAAAATCCGTTTTTTAAAAAATCCTTTCATGCGAATTACACTTTTCCTGATGCTTTCTGCCCTGCTTTGGTTCGCCGGCAGCGCATTTTTTCTACCCGAAAAAGGTACTTTGCAAGTCGAATTGAGCAACGTAAAAACTGCGCAGGGCAACGTCTGGATCGCAGTGTATGATTCGGCGGAAAACTTTTTGGTGGAAGAAAAAGCCTACGTGACCGGTTTTAAAGTACAAAAAACGGGGACGCTCCTGGCACAGATTCCGGACCTTGATTTCGGCGATTATGCCTTCGCCGTTTTTCACGATTTAAATGGCAATAAGCAGCTGGATCTTAACTTTTTAGGCATTCCGGCGGAGCCTTTTGCTTTTTCCAAAAAGCCGGTGAGCCGCTTCCGCCCGCCCCGATTCGACGAGGTAAAGTTTGTTTTTAAAAATTCCGACCAAATCGTTCAAGCCAAACTTTCGATGTGGTGATTTGATGATATGCTGATGCGATGATTTAAAGGATGTATTAATTTTTTGCAAGATTGTCTTTGTGTACTTTGTGTAAGTCTTTGTGCCTTAGTGGTTTTATTTTTAAAACACAAAGACACACAGGAAACACAAGGAACACCATTTTTGATAGACACAAAAGAGCTATTTTCCATCCAAAACCAGCAGATTAGCACATCGCCACATCAGCAAATTACCAAATCAGCAAATTAAAAAAATGAACAGACTGCTCCGCCTCCGCGCCACCTGGAATCCCGACATGTATCACGGCTGGGGAAAAACGCACAGCTACTTTGAGGGCTGGTATTTTAAAATCGCCGACCCGCTGGAGCGCTCTGTATTTGCTGTCATTCCCGGCATTTCGAAAGATAAAAACGGCAAGGCGCAAGCCTTTATACAAG
>CALMIT010000627.1 GCA_937864255.1 uncultured Saprospiraceae bacterium | reverse complement strand
GTTAGCCAGCCGCACGAGTTTGGAGAGCGTGAGGCTTTGCGCAAAAGTTATGAATTTTTTACCGTCGGCCGAGCCGATCAGGTCGGAAAGTTTTGACCATTTGCTTTGCTCAAGTCTTTGATTTTCAATTTTTTGCAAAAGCTGTTTTGCCTCCGTTTGCAGTTTTTGATGTGCGGACAAGCGCTCTTTGATACCGCCGGTTTCATGCAATTTGTTTTGATATTCTGTCTCGGCCGTGCGAAGCAAATCTTCTAAGTTTTCGGTATCAAACTTTTCCGCCGGCAAGGCTTCCAGTTGTTCCAATTCTACCCTTTTTCCACCCTGAGCCTGCTCCAACTCTATTTTTTCTTTACTCAAAGCCGCCATTTTCGCCTCAATCATTTCTGCCGTTTCGGAATCCAGAATAAACTCCCGGAGCTTTTCAAGGCTTTCAAAACCGGCGTTTTCAATCTTTCCGGACAGCTGTGTTTTTTGTTCCTGCAACTTCGCCTGCGTGGCATTTTTTTCTTTTTCTTTTACCTGAAGCAGGTTTTGGTTTTTTTCTACTTCGCCCCGCATCGCCGCTTCTGCCGAGCGACTATTTTTCAATTCCTGCTCTGTGGCTTCCAATGCAGTTTGCAGCAATTTTTTAGCGGCATCCAGATCGTCTTCCGCAAAAAGCTGAAATCTTTGTGATTTCAAATCCGCCGCTTCTTTTAATTTTTTATGTAAAACCGTTCGTTTTGCCGCTAATTTTTCTTCCAGGTTTTTCAAATTTTCGGCGGCATTTTCTATTTCTTTTTCATTGATTTTCAACTGGTTGGCGATCTCTGCTTTGCGCGAAAAGTTCTCTTCCCACTTCGTTTTGATTTCTTTTAATTCGTCAAAAAGCGCCTTGCCATTTTCCTCCTCAAAAGCAAAACCGAGCGGTTTTAAAATTTCATTCAATTTGCTTTTTTTCTCGATTTTTTCGCGGGCGAGTTTGTCAAAATTTGCCGCTTCAGCTTTCAGACGTTCCTCCAGCAGCGAGCCTTCCAGATTCAAATCTGCCCAGTCATCTTCCAGTTTTTTCACCACTTTTTCCTGCTTGTCGAGCGCGTCGTTCAGCACTATCAACTCGGCGCGATTTTGTTTTTTAAGCTCAATTTGATTTTGAAAATCATTCACTTTTTCATTCAAAAGCAACTGCTGGCTGCCTATAAAATCATGCCGCCTCATCTCGCCCGCCAGTTTTGAAAAGCGCTGCTCAAATTCCAGTATTTTTTGAAATTGCAAATCCAGTTGTCCGCCCAAAGCCTTGAATTCATTACCCTGAAGCTGCTCGATACGCGTCTGGATTTCCTGCTGCCTCGAAAGCAACGCGCGATGCTCCGAATAAACTGCATCGTAAATTTTGCGCGCCTGGTCCAGCTCCTCCACCGTGTCGTCGTCGGCGCCGTGGAAGTAGCCGCGCAGCAGG
>CALMIT010000626.1 GCA_937864255.1 uncultured Saprospiraceae bacterium | reverse complement strand
GAACGGGGTGACGCCCATCACGCCGTAGAAGAGGAGGAGCCCCATGGTCGCGACCAGCCCGAGGTCGGCCCACTGGAAGCCGAGCGCGAGCACGAGGAAGAAGAGCCCGGCGAGGAGGAGAGCCCAGCCGCGCCCGGTGAGCACGGTCGAGTGGCGGGCGGGGACGGCGAGCCACCCGCCCCCCGGGAGGCGGGCCCCCCAAAAGGGGGGGGAAAAAACCCAGCAACTTGCTGTACCCTTGGGAAAAAAAAAACCGGGTGAAAAGCCTTCCCAGCCCGCCCATAGAACTACCGCCGATGCCTGTAAATTCGCGGCCGGGCAAGGTGCGGAATTGTTTATCCACGAAAGGCTTGAGTGTGTCTGCCAGAAAGCGTGCATATTTTTTGCCGTCGCCCACACCCAACCTGGTTTTGTAAGAAGGAGTAAACTCGGCTATTCTTTTTTCCTTCGCGTGATCTATCGCTATCACGATAAACTGCGGCGCGGCGCGCTCAGCCATCATCGCGAGCCGCTTATCAAGTCCCCAATTGCCGAAAGGTGCAAAATCGTCAAACAGATTTTGTCCGTCTTGCAGGTAAAGTACCGGGTAGCGCTTGTCGGTTTCGTAATAATCGTGAGGAAGCAAAGCGGCGATGCGGCGGGGTTTGATAAGTTGCGGAATGTCAAATTCTTCCTGTAGTATTTCAATTTTTGGGAGCAATTCTTCCCGGTAATATTTGCCTTTTTTCAGCCATCCGGGTACCTCGTCTTTCACAGTGATCTCAGTGCCGGTCAGTTCTACGGTGCGGTGTTGATGCGTATTTCCGTAAGCGTCAGTTTCGAGGTCGTCCCAGCCGCCTTTGATGTATTTGTACTCGAGCAAGATGTTGTTTTTGTGCGGGAAAAGAATGCTGCCTCTGTAAAATCCTTCTCTGATGCGTTCCAGTTCAACTATGCCCGAGTCCAGGTTCCAATTATTAAAACTGCCCACTACGCTGACGGGGCGATAGTCATCTTCCGGCGTGGTCATTTCGAAAATCAGTCTGGTTGCGTGGCCAATCGTAAAATTGGCCGGTGTAGTTTTTCCCTGCTGTTTCATATAAGTTTTTGCACTAAAAGACTGGTAAATTAACATCCAAAATTAGATTTCTCCAAATGAAGTTTACAGAAATGCTTTTTGAAAAAAATCAGGTAAAAAAGCAGGATTTTTTTCCTTACACAGATTTTCGTCATTTTGCAAGCCGCTTCAAATTGCCGACATTTGAGCAAATCAATTCGAACTTTTTACTATAATGCTGTTTACCAAATAAAATACAACCTCATGCATTATTTCACTTTAGGGCAGATTCCGCCCAAACGCCATACACAATTCAGAAAACCCGACGGCACGCTTTATCATGAAGAACTTTTTTCGACCGAGGGTTTCAGCAACGTTTATTCGCTGGTGTACCATTGCAATCCGCCCACCCAAATCGTACAGGTGGGAGAGCCGTAC
>CALMIT010000625.1 GCA_937864255.1 uncultured Saprospiraceae bacterium | reverse complement strand
CTACGGCATCGTCAGAGAAATGTCTTCAACGAATGTTTTCCTGGCTACGATTATTGGTTTGGTAGCAGGTTTGCTGGTAGGTATGATTACCGAATACTACACCGGCACGGGTAAAAAACCTGTACTAAGTATTGTACGTCAGTCATCTACCGGGGCGGCTACCAACATTATCGCCGGTCTTGGCGTAGGTATGCTTTCCACGGCTATTCCGATTATAATTATTGCTATTGCTATCATTTTTGCGTTCAAATTGGCGGGCTTGTACGGTATCGCCATTGCTGCTGTCGGGATGTTATCAAATCTTGGTATCCAGTTGGCAGTTGACGCCTACGGACCTATTTCCGACAATGCGGGCGGTATCGCTGAAATGAGTGAATTGCCCAAAGAAGTGCGCAAGCGCACAGACAAACTTGATGCAGTAGGTAATACCACAGCGGCTATCGGAAAAGGTTTTGCCATCGCTTCTGCTGCTTTGACGGCGCTGGCGCTTTTTGGCGCTTATATGACTTCTGCCAATATTTCTACCATTGATATTTCCAAAGCCGATGTAATGGCGGGGTTGTTCTTGGGTGGTATGTTGCCATTTGTATTTTCTGCTTTGGCAATGCAGGCGGTAGGTCGCGCAGCCATGTCCATGATCGAAGAAGTACGCCGTCAGTTCAACGATATTCCGGCTTTGAAAGCAGCTTTGAATGTGATGCGTAAAAACGACGGAAAAGAAATGGATACCTGGAGCGAAGCGGATGTAAAAACTTTCCACGACGCCGACGGAAAAGCAGAATACGGCAAGTCTGTGGAAATTTCTACTAAAGCAGCTATCAGAGAAATGGTGATGCCGGGCTTGCTGGCAGTGACGGCTCCGGTGTTGGTGGGTTTTGTCGGTGGCGCGGAGATGTTGGGCGGCTTGTTGGCCGGTGTGACGGTGTCGGGCGTATTGATGGCTATCTTCCAGTCAAACGCCGGTGGCGCATGGGACAATGCTAAAAAAATGTTTGAAGAAGGCGTGGATATCAACGGCAAAACTTACTATAAAGGCTCCGATCCGCACAAGGCTGCGGTAGTAGGCGACACGGTAGGCGACCCGTTCAAAGATACTTCCGGCCCGTCTTTGAATATTCTTTTGAAATTGATGTCAGTGGTAGCGCTCGTTATCGCACCGCTGCTGTAAAATTAATTAGAATAAAAAATAAAACGCCCCGGTTTCAGCCTGAAACCGGGGCGTTTTTCTTTGTTTCCGAAAAAAAACGAAGCAGCTTCTCAAATCAATTGGGAAGCTGCCTCCTTTACTCTCACTAGTTTATGAAACTTAAAACGACTAACGATGCCGTATCCAAGATCATTCCAATTAACTGATTCTTTTTCAAGTTGTTGTGCAGCTAAAAAGAAAAATTTCAGAATCGGAACAATTTTAATCGCGCATTAATAGAGTCTTATTTTCGATGTAGCGGTTGGCTCGGTTTTGAAATAATTTTTGCAATTCCTGCGCCCATTTTCCCGGTTTTCCGTCGCCAATCCGTTGATTATCAATTTGTAAAACGGGCGGGACGCCTTTCAGCGTGCTGCACAAAAACGCCTCTTGTGCTTCCGCAAGTTCTTTCAAAGGCAAGTCCCGCACTTCCACTTTAAAATGCTCTTTTGACGCTTCGAGGAGATTTTTGAGTGTGACGCCGGGCAGCACATTGGATTTTGCAGTGACCAGCGTTCCGTCCTTTTTTAAAATAAAAAAATTGGAGCGGGAAGACTCGGTGATGAATTTACCATCGTGATACAACACGTCCGCGGCGCCTTCCTCCGCCAGCTTTTTTCGCAGACGAATCACGTGAAGATAATTGGTGGTTTTTGCCTCCGGAGTGTCTCTCACGTATTGTTCCGTAATCAGTTTGATGCCGCCTTTCGGCACGCCCGCGCGGTATTTTTCATA
>CALMIT010000624.1 GCA_937864255.1 uncultured Saprospiraceae bacterium | reverse complement strand
TGTACTTGCCGTCGGCATTTGGCCCATCCACCACTACGGCTTCCAGTCTCGGATAACAATTAAAACAAGTGTAGTTCAGGTAAACCGTAGATTGGCAGGAAAATCCTGGCCCCGTAGGCGCACCTTGATAGTATTCAAAAATCGTAACCGGAATTTTTGTACCTCCCGGTTGCGCAATATTCGAAATTTGAAGCGGCAAGTCGGCATAAAGATGCAAGCCGTAAAATTGTCCGCCCACATATACGCCGAAAGTATCGTGAATAGAATTTTGGTAATTAAAATTGATAGAAACATCATAAGAGCCATCGGGATGACACTCCGTAATGTCCGCTTCTATTGAATCAAACACGCAAGCATAATCGCAATAAATGGTATCAAAAACGCCGAATTGGCGGGAGCAAACCCGGTTATTGTTGTCCCACACAACGCCGCCCAGTTGAATTACGTCGCCGTTCGAACTGCCGGGAAAGGAAGAATCAAAAGGTCCCAAAGAAAGCGGCAAATCATTGTATGCATACGTCAGCGTATTGCCGCCCAGCAATATCTGGAAAGAATCGCCGGTTCCGGCGTATTCCAAATCCAAATCCACATAAAAATTTCCGTTTACATCACAGAGATTGACATCCAATTGTATATCCGAAATCACACACGGATCAGTCTGACAAAATGTGAAACACACATCGTCAAGTTGTATCTCCGTACCACCAAAATGGAAATTGTAAATTTCGCCTTCAAGTACAAGCGTACCCTGGTACGGTTTTAATGGATCGGGATGCACAATTATATGGACGCCGGGAAACAAATTCGTCGGAATCCTGATAAAATCTGAAATGGAAAAAGAGTGAATTGCCTTATCATTCACGCCGATCGAAAAAGAAGAGCCAAAATATTTTAGCTCCACCCGACAGACTTTCCTGCTGCCAAAATCAAAGCGCAAAGCGCCGTTGATAAAAATATATCGTCCATTGCCGAGTTCAAAAAGTCCGTTTTCGATTACCTGAAAATTGTTGAATACCAAATCGCCGCCTACATCTTTGGCACTGTCAAAAGTAACCAGATAGGAAGGCGTACTTAGCAGGTAGTCCCCTACCCTCACCGAATCGTTGCCGGTGCGTGGCCCGGGGGCGAGGTTTTCAAAATCAATACAGCCGTTAAAAGGTATTTGGGTTTTACCGGTAGTTGGGGCGAAAAATAAAACCAAAAAAGCCGTTAAGAATCCTAAAATTTTGTCCATGGCGGAAATTTTTGGGTTAAGATTTTTTTTTGACACTACAAAAATGAAAAGAGTCAATGCCAAATAAAAGAACTTTTTTATCGTATTTTTGAGAAAAATTTTTCAAAATAACTCGTGCTAATTTTTATAATTAATTGATAACCAGATTTTTGTTTTTTATTTTTTCATTCAAAAAATTGAAAAGAATTTGTGATTCAAAATAATTTAATTCAAATATTATCGGCACTTTCGAGAAAAGAAATGAGCTATTTTGAGGAATTTGTGCATTCTCCTTATTTCAACAAGCACGAAGGGGTCAGAAAACTGGTCAGTTATTTAAGCCAAATTTACCCCAATTTTTCGCAGGAAACCTGCGAGCGTACGAAAGTTTACGCAGTAATTTTTGAAAACGCGCCGCACGATCAGTCAAAACTTTCACTCTTGTTTACCTATGCGGGTCGCCTTTTGGAAAAATTTCTGGCACAGGAAATTTTTGAAGAAAAGCCAGGATTTCAAAAATTGTGGCTGGTAGAAAAACTCCGCAGAATAAAGCAGTACGACATTTTTGAAAAAAAACTCGTGCAGACCGATGCTGAAACAGCGGCCGCATACGCACCTGCCGCGGAGAAATTATACCTGCTACGCCAAAAAACGGAAGAATTTGCCTTCCTCGCTCATTTGAATCCGAAAAAGCAAAACCCCGCAATTTTTGCAGAAAAACAGGAACTGCTGGACGCTTTTTATTATGGTGAAAAATTGTCGGATGCCTGTGAGTGGTCTGTGAGGAAAAAAATTCTAAAATCAAATATTGCGCCTTTCCCGCTCCGAAATTTGCTCGAAGAAATCAATCAGCGACAGGCTCTTTCCGAAAAATTTCCCCGCATCGGACTTTTCAAAAATCTGCTGGAAATGATACAATCCGGCGAGGAAACGGCCTATTTTGATGCGGCAGAACAGGTAATTCGTTTCGAAGAAAAGCTGAGTTTCGACGATTTGCAGACGGCTTACAATTACCTCCAAAATTTTTGCATCGAAAAAATCAACCAGGGCAAAGACACATTTTTGCGGCAACTTTTTCAGCTTTATCAGCAGCAACTTGAAAAAGATTTATTGCTCGAAAACGGCACGCTGAGCGAGTGGCATTATAAAAATATCGTGACGGTGGGTTTGCGGCTGGGCGAAACGGAATGGACGAAAAGCTTTCTTTTTGAGTTCAAATCCAGGCTGCTCCCCGACCAGGCAGAAAACGCTTTTACCTACAATCTTGCCGCTATTTTTTACCACCAAAAAGAATTTGAAAAGGCACTGGAGCTACTTTTAAAAGTGGAATTTACGGATGCGCGCTACAATTTGGACGCCAAAGCCTTATTATTGCGTACCTATTTTGAACTGGAAGAATACGAGCCGCTTTTTTCGCTCTGCGACGCCTTCCGGCAATATTTGATCCGAAATAACCTGCTGGCAGAATCCCGAAAATCAGGCTATGCCGCGCTTTTTAAGCTCGCAAAAAGAGCCGCCAAAATAAAAGCCGGTATGGGTTTTTCGACGGATGAAAAATTGAAAAAAGAGCTGACGAAACTAAAACAAGACCTTTCAAAAGGCGACATTATTTTCAACGCCGCCTGGCTGAAGTCAAAAATCATTGAACTGGAAAATCAATTATTTACAAATTAAAAAACCTCTCCGAAATGGGCAAGATTGGTAGAAAAACCTTCATCAAAAAAGTAGGCGTGGCTACACTCGCCGGCGCTGCGCTCATGAAAGCGGCTTCCTGCGCCAAAAGCCCGGATAATGCCAGCGAAGCTCCCGGAATACAAACCTCAAAAAAATATCAGTGGAAAATGGTAACCACCTGGCCGCCCAATTTTCCAATTCTCGGAGAAGGCGCGCAATTACTGGCTGACTGGATCAAAACTATGTCGGCCGGCAGATTGGAAATCAAGGTTTTCGGCGGCGGCGAATTAGTCCCCGCCCTCGAAGCATTCGACGCAGTAAGCAGCGGCACCGCCGACATTGCCAGCGGCGCAGCGTATTATTGGGCTGGAAAATCCCCCGCCACGCAGTTTTTCGCCAGCGTACCTTTCGGCATGAACGCGCAACAGATCAACGCCTGGTTTTATGGCGGCGGCGGGCTGGAATTGTGGCGCGAGTTATATGCCGGCTTTAACCTGATCCCTTTCCCCGGAGGCAACACCGGCGTGCAAGCCGGCGGCTGGTTCAACAAAGAAATCAACACTATCCGGGATTTTAAGGGCTTGAAAATGCGCATACCCGGACTCGGCGGCAAGGTGATAGAAAAAGCGGGCGGCACGCCGGTGCTTTCTTCCGGCAGCGAGATTTACACCAATCTGGAAAGAGGCGTCATAGACGCCACCGAATGGATCGGCCCATAT
>CALMIT010000623.1 GCA_937864255.1 uncultured Saprospiraceae bacterium | reverse complement strand
CACTCAAACTCATAGCTGTCCCCCTGATTATTGCTTCTCTGATAAAGGGCGTCACTGATTTGAAAGACATTTCAAAACTTTCAAAAATGGGCGGCCGCACCATCGGCATCTACCTGCTGACCACGCTTACGGCTGTCGCTTTGGGCTTGTTGTTGGTCAATCTGATAGACCCCGGGTCACTAATGAGCGAAGAAACAAAAGCGGGATTGCTGGAACAATTTAGCGGCGATGCCGGCTCAAAAATCGAACAGGCTGCCGCCCAAAAAGGAAAAGGGCCGCTGCAACCGATTGTTGATTTGATACCCGATAATATCTTTAATGCGGCCACTGATAACCGGAATATGCTCCAAGTAATCGTCTGTGTACTGCTTTTTGGTATCGGGCTGATTTTGGTGCCGGAGGAAAAATCCAAACCCGTGAAAGCCTTTTTTGACGGGCTGAATGAGGTGGTTTTGAAGATCATAGATTTGATTATGCTTTTCGCACCTTATGGCGTCTTTGCTTTGCTGGCAGCCTTGGTGGTGGAAGCGCCCAGCGCCGACCTTTTTGCAGCACTTATCGGGTACAGCGCTACGGTGTTGATTGGTTTGGCTTTGCTGATTTTTGTTTTTTATCCAACGCTTGTCAAAATTTTTACAAAAAAAACATACGGATTCTTTTTCAGGGGCATATCGCCGGCGCAACTGGTGGCATTTTCCACCAGTTCCAGCGCAGCTACGCTGCCCGTCACTATGGAGCGGGTGGAGGAACATCTCGGTGTGGATGAGGAAGTCGCCAGTTTTGTGCTCCCCATCGGCGCAACGGTCAATATGGACGGCACCAGCCTGTATCAGGCTGTGGCGGCAGTATTTATCGCCCAGGCAATGGGAATGGATTTGAGTCTGAGCGCACAGTTAGGTATCGTCGTGACAGCCACACTGGCATCTATCGGATCGGCGGCTGTGCCCAGCGCGGGTATGGTGATGCTCGTTATCGTACTCGGACAGGCGGGCATTCCCGAAGCCGGACTTGCGCTTATTTTTGCGGTAGATCGTCCGCTGGATATGTGCCGCACAGTGGCCAATGTGACCGGCGATGCCACGGTTTCGATGTTGGTGGCAAACAGTTTTGGACTTTTAAATGAGCCGCAACCCGAAGAATGGGACAGTTCATATCAAAATGATTGAAAAACTTGTTTCCATTTTATTAACAATTACTTAAACTGGTTTACATTTAGCTAAAAATTAGTAGGATTAACTTTGCGTCCAGAAAACCTACAAAATCAATCGCATGGGTAAATCCAAAATACTCGTTGTTGATGACGAACCAGACATTGTAGAAATTTTGCGTTATAATCTTGAAAAGGAAGGATTTCAGGTAGTGTCTGCGTCAAACGGAGAGGAGGGCATAAAAGTAGCGGAAAAAGAACATCCCGACCTGATCATTCTCGACATCATGATGCCCGAAATGGACGGCGTGGAAGTGTGCAGGACGCTCAGGAATAAAAAAGAATTTGAGAATACGCTGGTGGCGTTTCTGACGGCGCGCGAAGAAGATTATTCGCAAATAGCCGCGCTGGAAGTGGGCGGCGACGATTACATCACCAAACCTATTCGCCCGCGCGTACTTATCAGCCGCATCAAAGCGCTTTTCAGGAGATCGGGCAGGATGGAAATGACCGACGAAAGCCCCGAACAAATTAAAATCGCCGACCTGATCATTAATAAAGAAAATGTGACTGTGGACAGAAACGGGGAAAGCATTGAATTGGCCAAAAAAGAATTTGAATTATTGAACCTGCTCGTCAGCAAACCCGGGAAGGTTTTTACGAGAGAAGAAATTTTTAATAAAGTGTGGGGCTCGGATGTGATCGTGGGCAACAGAACCATAGACGTACACATCAGAAAACTGCGCGAAAAAATCGGCGACAATTATATCAAAACCATAAAAGGAATCGGATATAAATTCGAGTTTTAGCCTACCATAATTTTTGATTTTTGAGATGTTAAAAAATCCGACACCCCGGCAAATTGCCGTCACTTCCAGTTTTATTATCTCGCTTTTATTGCTGGTTTTTCTGGTTATTTTAAAATTGCTGGCTATCATAAAAGCCGCTTGGGGCTGGGTGTTTTTGATATTCGTTATCAATATTTTTTGCGGCTACACCGTGGCCATTTTTTACCTGAAACGCTACATCTACCGCAAAATCAAACTCATCTACAAATCCATTCACAGCCACAAACTGAATCCACAGGAAAAAACCAACGTGGTAGATGTCAACGTGAACATCATGGACCAGGTGGAAAAAGAAGTCGCCGAGTGGGCAGAAAATCGCGATAAAGAAATCCAGGATTTGAAAACTTACGCTGAGTACCGCCGTAAATTTTTGGGAGACATTTCACACGAGCTAAAAACGCCGATTTTTAACATACAAGGTTATATTGATTCCCTCATAGACGGCGCTGTTTACGACGAAAAAATCAGTATGAATTACCTCCAGCGCGCCTCCAAAAATGTGGAAAGACTCAATACCATCGTGGAAGATTTGGAGGCAATTTCGCGGCTTGAAGCCGGCGAGTTGATGCTGGATATGCAGGTTTTCAGCATCAAAGAATTAACCGAAGAAGTATTTGAAGACCTGGAAATCAAGGCGCGTGACAAAAACATAAAACTTGGTTTTAAGGAAGGCGCCGCAAATAATTTTAAAGTACGCGCCGACCGCGAATCCATCCGCCAGGTTTTGATGAATCTCGTACACAATTCCGTCAAATACGGCAAGTTGAACGGCCAAACCCGGATTGGTTTTTACGATATGGACAAACGCATTCTCGTGGAAGTAGCCGACAACGGCATCGGCATCAGCGCCGAACATCTAAACCACGTTTTCGACCGGTTTTACAGGGCTGACAAGAGCCGTTCACGTGAGCAAGGCGGGTCGGGACTCGGACTTTCTATCGTAAAACACATCGTGGAGGCGCACCACCAAACTATCAACGTAAGAAGCTCGGCGGGGCTGGGTTCCACTTTCGGTTTTACGCTCGACAAAGCTTGAATTTACTCTCCTTTTCTCTCCAAAAATGGTTTCAGATATTGCTCCGTGAACGCCGTTATTCCGGCGGTGTTGAGGTGGTCGTGGTCGTAATAAAGCGCCGGATCGGTAAGTGCATTGCGGGCATCCAGAAAATCTGCTCTGCCTTCCGATTTCAATTTTTTTAAAAGTTCGGTCAATTTATCCGTACCCGGAAGCGTGCCGAGCAAGGTAGGCGGAATGACAAAAAGTACGCGCATATTTTGCGCTTCAGCCGTTTCTACAATTTGAAAAAATGTTTCCAACTTTCGTTCCCGCACTTTTTCATCCATGCCGTTTGAGTAAATCACTTCGAGGCGGGGTTTAAAAATGGACGTGTCTGCTTTTTCCAAAAAATCACTTTTTTCGGTTTCGGATTCCGGCCGGAGTTGCCACCAAAACGGCTTGATTTTACTCCTGAAATAATTCCAAAGAGAGGCTTCGGGGATGCCGTTTTTTAATGCCAGCCACAAAAAATCCCAGTAAAACGGCTCTTTTTCATACACGTAAGGATTGAAATCCAGGTCGTCGTTGTAAAACACGAAAGGGTCAATAAAAT
>CALMIT010000622.1 GCA_937864255.1 uncultured Saprospiraceae bacterium | reverse complement strand
GATGCGATCCGCCCTCCATTATCACGCCAAACGGCGACGATGTGAACGATGCATTTGTGATTCCCTGCCTCGCGCTACCCGGTCAATTTCCCGAAAATGAGTTGATAATTTTCAACCAATGGGGCGATGAAGTATTCCGAAAATCGCCTTATACCAACGATTGGATCGGCACTTTCAACGGACAGGAACTGCCCGGCGGTACCTACTTCTATGTTTTGGATTTGAAAACGGGAGATAAGCCGATCACCGGCTATCTGGTCATACAAAGATAATTTTGAAAAGCAGGGCGGACGCCCCGGCGCCCGCCATTTCAGCTCATTTTAAAACATCCCAATTAATTTTTATAAAATGAAAAAATTATCATCCCTCATAATCTTCCTCGCTTTTGCCGGCCTTTTATCGGCTCAGCAAGACCCGCAATTCACGCAGTTTATGTACAATAAACTAGCGTACAATCCCGGCTACGCGGGTAGCAATGAAGCCGCCTGCATTTCGGCGCTTTACAGAAAACAATGGATAGGTCTGGATGGCGCGCCCGAAACGGCGCTGCTTTCTTTCAATATGCCGCTGCAAAATAATCGGGTAGGTGTGGGCGGCAATATCTGGTACAACACCATCGGCATTACTGAAACGGTCAACGCCGAAGCCGCTTATGCTTATCGCGCCAACTTGGGCGAGGGTACTTTGGGCTTGGGCGTGATGGCTTCCGTGCGACTCATGCGCGCCAATTACAACCAGGTGGATCCGCTTCAGGCGGGCGATAATTCGATTCCGTCGGGCATTCAAAGCAAATACGTACCTAATTTCGGCGTCGGCGCTTATTACAATACAAACCGTTTTTACATCGGCCTTTCTGCGCCGCGCTTGCTGGAAAACAATATTGATTTTTCGGAAGAAAATATTACGCTGACGCGCGAAGTGCGACACCTTTACCTGATGTCAGGGCTGGATTTCAACCGCAAGTGCTTTTGAAATATGTTCGCAATGCTCCTTTCGATGCGGATGTGAACGGCAATTTGATTATTTACGACCGCTACACGGTGGGTTTGAGTTATCGCATCGGTGGTTCGAAAGAGAGCGGCGTCGGCGAATCGGTGGATTTGTTACTGGGCGCGCAGGTGACGGATAATTTGCTTTTCAGCCTCGCTTACGATATCACGCTTTCCGAGCTGCGCAATTATAATTCGGGTACGATAGAGGCAATGGTGAGATACTGTTTTGGCAATATTTCTTCGTCCGGCGGCGACTACCTGAATCCGCGCTTTTTTTAAAAAACAATTTTTAGAAAAAACAAAAAACCCAGTCGGTCAAATGTGAGGCGACTGGGTTTTCTGTTTTAATCGTGTGCGTTTATTCTTCTTTAAACGGATTGCGGGGCATCCACTCATCTTGCGGATTCAGATAGTCCACCAGCGGTTTTATAAAACGGTTGGCGAATGAATTGGAGTGCCGGATGTAGCAAAACATATCGTGCGGCTCGGCGCCTATCGAGCTTTTAATTTCCAGCGCAGTGCGCGCCAGGTTCAGTCTTTTTGCCCCGGTTTCGATGCCGTCTTTGATGAGGTCAAAAAGCATGTTCAGGTAAATCTGGTGAGCGCCGTTAAGCGCAGCGTCGTATCCCAGAAAATGCGCTTCCAGATCCTCGCCGTTTTTTATCGTGGTATAAAAGCCAATCAGGTTTTTATTGAGAAAATAGCCGGTAATCTGAAAATCTTCGCCCAGGTGTTTTTTTAATCCCGGCAGATAATCGGGATGGAGTTGTACAAGATTGAAACCCGCATTTTCGGCCACGAAAGCATAAAGTTCAAACTTCCGGTCGCTATTCGCCCCGATCAAATACTCATCCAGATTTAATCTTTGAATGTCCGCCGATTTGTTGAAGGCTCGCTTGGCTCTTACGCGGTATTTTGACGACAGCGCATTCAGATAATCATCAAAAGTTTTCCAGTCTTTTTGGATATTAAAAATCATGTTGGGCTGGACGCAAAACTCGCTGAATTTTGATTTTTCAAGATTTTTCCGAAAGTAGTCGCTGTTATCTTTAAAAAATTCTTTTACAAAAACCACCTCCGTCTTGATGCCCGTTTTCGCAAGTGCTTCCTGCGCAAAATCGAGTCCTTCCTTCAGCAAAGTCACCTGCTGCTTGCTCGTCACCTGACCCGGTTGAAAATAGTAACCGTGTTCGCCGGTCACCAGCAGATTTCCGCAAACCAACGTGTTGAATTCCACCTGGCTGGCCACCAGACTTTTCAACATATTTCCAAAACCTCTGAAGAAACATTCGCAGGTGCCGGTTTGCATTTTTTCGTCCAAATTCAGACTCCTGTCGGCTTTAAAATGCAGCACTTGCAGCGCCGAAGCGCCCACCGGCTGTTGATTTTTATAAAAAAGCAGGTAGCCGAATTTCATGCCTTCCGGCGGATTTTCCTCGATGGCGCACAGGTAGTTTTTTTGCAAAAAAACATTTTGCTCCTGCGTCGCAGTTTCCCAATCCATGCCCGCTTTTTTGATAGAAGGTACAAAAACGACAGAAAAACCGGGGGTGCTTAAAAGTTTTCCTTTGGCGACAGTTTTTTTTGCAGAAAGAGTCGTCGGATTATTCATCGGGTAAAAGGATGATTAATGAATAGTGGAAGTGATTTTGCTATGCAAATTACGATGAAATAAACTGATGCTGCTTCGAAAAGTTTTGAACAACGCCGCCAAATTTTCAAGGTTTTTGCCGAATCAGATTTTGAGTAGCGGTTGCCAGAGATTTCCGCCTTCCGTGTCCATTTTTATCCAGTATAGCCCCGTCGGCAAATCCGTCAGGTCAATCGAAATATTGCCGGACACGATTTTATCAAAATCAATACGCCGGACTTGCTGCCCGATGGCGTTGTAAATTTCAAGATTGCCGATGAACAGGCTACTTTTTTCAAATTCAAAACTGGCTTTGCCGGTAGTCGGGTTTGGAATAATTTTTAATCCGGCATCCGCATTGATTTCCAAAACTGCGGTCATCAATTTAATTTCCACCATTGCCTGCTTCACACA